>NZ_JCAYNV010000021.1:0-59784 GCF_059758055.1 Shewanella sp. MF05956
CCTGTGAATGTCCACACAGATTACTTGATAAATTGTTAAAGAGCGTTGACCGTTTCAGTAGGTCAGGGCTGCGTATTCTACGCATTCCCTTTATGGCGTCAAGTGTTTTTTCAAACTTCTTTTTGCCGTTATCTCTGCCACCTCAATGGCTTGATAACACTCACCGGCTTTTGCTTTCGCTGTCTGCCGTGTCAGTGGATGCGCATTATAGGCAGCTTAAGATTTAGTGCAAGCGCTTTTACGTAAAAAAACGATCTTTTTATGATCTTTTATCACTTTGGCTACTTAACTACATGTTACGCACTATTTACCCCCAAAGTTATCCACAATAGCCCGATTTTGTTGGGATTTAGTCTTACCTAGAAATAAAAAAGGCAGCGTATATACGCTGCCTTTTAATTCGTGAAATGGATTATTAACTTAACTTTCCATGGCACTGTTTGTATTTTTGACCAGAGCCACATGGACAAGGATCATTACGACCGACTTTTTCACCATCACGAATAACGGTGCGCGGTGTTTCTGGTGCTTGTTCTTCTGATCCCGTTAATGATTCTGCTGCTGCGTGTTGATAAGCGTGTTGTATTTTTGCTTCTTCATCACGGCGACGCTGTTCCATTTCATCAACATCAGATTGGGCTTGCACCTGAACTTTAGACAGTACGCTGATAACATCATTCTTTAATGATTCGAGCATTTGCTGGAATAATTCAAATGATTCACGCTTGTATTCCTGTTTAGGGTTCTTTTGCGCATATCCACGTAAGTGAATGCCTTGGCGTAAATGATCCATTGCAGCTAGATGCTCTTTCCACAATCCATCTAACGTTTGCAGCATTACCGCTTTTTCAAATTGACGCAGCACTTGCGCCCCGACCATTTGCTCTTTCGCTTGGTAAGCTTCAGTCCATGAACCTAATATCCGTTCACGTAACGTTTCTTCGTGTAAGTCTTCTTCTTTATCTAACCATTCTTGAATAGTGAGTTTGAGATTAAATTCATTACTGAGACGTTGCTCTAAACCTTTAACATCCCATAACTCTTCAAGTGACTGTGGTGGGATATACTGGTCGACAATACCGGCAATAACATCTTGTTCGATGTTTTTAATGGTATCTTCAATACTCTCAGCGTCCATTAACTCATTACGTTGTGCGTAGACAACTTGGCGTTGGTCGTTGGCAACATCGTCATATTCAAGAAGTTGCTTACGAATATCAAAGTTACGCGCTTCTACTTTGCGTTGAGCATTTTCAATTGCACGCGATACCCAGGGATGCTCAATAGCTTCACCCTCTTCCATACCAAGCTTTTTCATCATGCCCGACACGCGGTCTGATGCGAAGATGCGCATTAAGCTGTCTTCCATCGATAAGTAGAAACGTGAAGAACCCGCATCACCTTGACGACCCGCACGACCACGTAGCTGGTTATCGATACGGCGTGACTCATGACGCTCTGTACCTAAAATGTGTAAACCACCTGCTGCAAGTACTTCGTCGTGACGTATTTGCCAATCTGCTTTAATTTTAGCTTTTTGTTCTGCAGTTGGATTATCTAACGCTTCAATTTCCATGTTCCAGTTACCGCCTAATACGATATCTGTACCACGACCAGCCATGTTAGTTGCAATAGTCACTGCACCTAAACTACCGGCTTGGGCAACAATTTCAGCTTCTTTCTCATGGAATTTAGCATTAAGCACGCTATGTGGAATGTTAGCTTTTTTCAATAATGAATTAAGCAATTCTGATTGCTCAATGGACACGGTACCGACTAATACCGGCTGACCACGTTCACGACAACCTTCGATGTCTTTAATAATGGCGGCATATTTCTCTGGTGCAGTCAGATAGACTAAGTCGGCCATATCGTTACGAACCATAGGACGGTTAGTTGGCACCACAACGGTGTCTAATCCATAGATGTGTTGAAATTCGAATGCTTCAGTATCTGCGGTACCTGTCATACCGGCCAGTTTTTCATACTGACGGAAGTAGTTCTGGAACGTAATTGACGCTAACGTTTGGTTTTCATTTTGGATATTAACACCTTCTTTAGCTTCAACAGCTTGGTGTAATCCTTCTGACCAACGGCGACCTGGCATGGTACGACCGGTATGTTCATCAACAATAATGACTTCATCATCTTGAACAATATAGTCGACATCTTTTTCGAATAATGTATGCGCACGTAATGCGGCATTAACATGATGTAATAAAGAGATGTTAGTGGCTGAGTAAAGTGAATCACCCTCAGCTAACATGCCTTTTTCGATAAGAAGCAGCTCAACTTTCTCTTGGCCTCGTTCAGTTAAATGAACTTGCTTGCCTTTTTCGTCGATGCTGTAATCGCCTTCACCAATTTCATCTTCGGTGTCTTCTTTATCTTGGCGAATTAAACTTGGAATTAACAAGTTAATTTTAGCGTATAGCTCTGAGCTATCTTCTGCAGCACCTGAAATAATTAATGGCGTACGAGCTTCATCAATTAAGATTGAATCGACTTCGTCAATCAGTGCGTAATGCAGTGGGCGCTGTACACGTTCTTGTGGTGAAAACGCCATGTTGTCACGAAGGTAGTCGAAGCCAAATTCGTTGTTAGTACCATAGGTAATATCAGCATTATAAGCTTCTTTCTTTTCATGTTGACCTAAACCGGCAACGTTAATGCCTACGGTTAAGCCTAAGAATTCAAATAATGGACGGTTGTTTTCAGCATCACGACGCGCTAAGTAATCGTTTACGGTAATAACGTGAACACCTTTACCTGATATTCCGTTAAGGTATGCAGGTAATGTTGCCGTTAATGTTTTACCTTCACCGGTTCTCATTTCAGCAATACGGTTACTGTCTAATACCATACCGCCAAGTAGCTGTACGTCGAAGGGGCGCATATCGAAAACACGTTTTGACGCTTCACGAACTACCGCGAAAGCTTCAGCCATGATGCCGTCTAGGTTTTCGCCGCCGTCTAAGCGCTGACGAAACTCTTCTGTTTTGGCTCTTAACTCTTCATCAGATAGCTTTTCATAGTCAGCCTCTAATGCGTTAATTTGATTTACGATTTTGCCGAGATTTTTCAGAGTGCGATCGTTGCGACTTCCGAATACTTTTGTCAGTAGTTTGCCTAACATCTTAATCACTTATCTGTTGTAGGTTTGGCTCATTTGAGCGCATTAACCGTTAATATTATTAACTTGCTTTGCGGTAAACGTACTCTTGTGGATCTATTTGTTGCTTACCGCGCAACACTTCGTAATGCACATGGGGGCCGGTTGAACGGCCTGTGCTTCCCATACTGGCAATTTTATCGCCTTTGGCAACCACGTCACCTACGTTTACTGACAGAGATTTATTATGACCATATCGAGTGCGAAGACCATTACCATGATCTATTTCGACTAACTCGCCATACCCAAGCATGCTTCCTGACCATGTTACAACACCTGCTGCAGTTGCTGTAACATCCGCCCCTTCTTTACCAGCAAAATCAATGCCTTTATGCATTGTTCGTCGGCCGCTAAAAGGGTCATTTCGTAAACCATAGGGCGAAGATAACCAACCTTTATCGATTGGCCGCCCTGATATATAACGCTCTTCATCTATATGGAGATTAGATGCTACTGTTTCAAGTAGGGATAACTGAACATTATTATTATCAATTCTGGATGCCAGCTTACTCATTTCATCGATAAGCTGACTTAATTCGACGCCATTACCTATTTCGCTTAAACCACCGAGTCCAACTTCTGTAGAGAAATCAAATTGATCATCAAGGAGGTTATTTTGCGCAACTTGTTGGCCAAGGGCTTCAAGTCGGGTAATTTTGGCTTGCATTTTCGCCACATGAGCAACAAGTGCTGCTAATTGGGTTTCAGTTGCGGTTTTGAGTTCAATCACTTGTTGCGTTTGCTGTTGACGTAATTGTTTGTTTTCGTCAACTTTAGCTTGTTGGCTAGCAAAGCGGTCAGTGTTGTATTGATATATTCCAGTGCCTGTGGCCATAAGAATAATAGGTAGGAGTAACCACCGTTTGCTGGGTTGCCAACGTGTTACGCCATTTCGACCTTGAATAAAAACTGTTACACTCATAGCCTAATTCAGCCATCTTATTATCATATGAAAAAGCCCCCTCAAGATCTCAGTAATTTAGTCCATTTGTCTGGGAGACTGCCTGAACTTGCCGAGAAAGCAGAACTATTAAATAATCTGAATCAATATGTAAAACAGACATTAAATGGTCCTGTAGCAGAGCAGCTTAAAGTTGCTAATCTCCGCCAGGGTGTTCTTGTTATTGAAACTACATCTGCAGCATGGGCTGCAAGAATAAACTTTCAAAAGCAGAAGCTATTACAACAGCTTCAAATTGACACGCTTCCGATGCTTACCGCTATTGAAGTTAAAGTCAATCCTGGGCTTGCATTAGTTAAACCACAAGTTAGCACCAATCAAAACGTTATTAGTACCACTGCAGCACAACATATTGAAGCATTAGCGGAACATGTCGATGGTACGCTAGGTGAAAAACTAAAACGGCTGGCTGCATTAGCCAGCCGTAATAGGCAATCTTAACGATTAAGCGTGCGCGAGCGCACCCGGAACCATGAAGCTGACGGGAACATCAGCCTCTTTGTCAAAGCTGACTAACTCCCATGCATCTTGCTGAGCAAGTAATGCACGCACGAGTTGGTTGTTTAACGCATGTCCGGTTTTATAAGCAACAAATTCGCCAACGATGGCATGACCTGCAACATACAAATCACCAAATGCATCGAGAATTTTGTGCTTAACGAATTCGTCTTCATAACGCAGACCATCAGGGTTTAATACACGATATTCGTCAAGTACAACGGCATTTTCCATGCTGCCACCAAGTGCAAGATTATTTGCACGTAGGTATTCAATATCACGCATAAAACCAAATGTTCTGGCACGACTAATGTCTTTAACAAACGCTGAAGTTGAAAAATCCATAATCATGTGTTGTTGACTACGGGCAATTTCTGGATGAGCAAAGTCAATTTTAAAATCAACTCTAAACCCTTTAAAAGGTTTTAGCTCAGCCCATTTATCACCATCTTCAACACGCACGGGTTTGGTAATTTTCAGGTATTTTTTCGGCGCCGCTTGTTCTTTGATGCCTGCACTTTGCAGTAAGAACACAAACGGGCTTGCACTACCATCCATAATCGGGATTTCTGGTGCATCGACTTCGATAATTGCATTATCGATGCCTAAGCCGGCAAGTGCCGCAAACAGATGCTCAATCGTTGATATTCTAATACCAGCATCGTTTACTAAGGCTGTACACATAGTGGTTTCACGCACCATATCGGCCTTGGCTGGAATAGACACAGCTGGGCTTAAATCGGTACGCTTAAGTACAATCCCTGTATTTACTGGTGCGGGCATAATGCATAGAGTCACTTTATTGCCAGAATGCAATCCGACTCCAGTGCTCTTCACCATTTTTTGAACAGTTCTTTGAAAAATCATTCATTAACCCGTAAATATCAATATTAAACAAATAGTTGCAAAAATAGCCTAAGACTATCATGCAGAGCTGGTATGACATGCTACCATAAGTTTGGATTTTCACAAAAAAATCACTGACCCAGTAGCAAATCCGTAAACCGGCTTGCAACATAACCTTTATTACAACAGCGTACTCATTAATCACGCGAAAACATCACGTTTTATCCGAGTTTTAGTCAGCCTGCTTACGTAAGAATGCTGGAATATCAAGATAATCAGCATCAGGACGTTGAGAAGGTTGTTGCTGTGGAACCGCGTTGCCTTTTGGCGCCGCATAGCTAGTTTGAGGAATCACTTCTTCAACAGGCTCTGGACGAGGCTCAATGGCAACTGGCTCTGGACGTGCAACAGGTTTAGACACCAATTGAATGTCTGGCTTTTTCTCTGCGCCAATACCGGTAGCAACAACAGTCACACGTAACTCGTCGCTCATTTCAGGATCAATGACAGCACCAACAACAACAGTCGCATTGTCTGATGCGTAAGCTTTAACGTGGTTACCCACAGTTTCAAGCTCTTCGATTGTAATGTCCATACCTGCGGTAATGTTAACCAATACGCCACGCGCACCCGCTAGATCAATATCTTCAAGTAATGGGCTGGCCACTGCAGCTTCTGCAGCTTCTTCAGCGCGATCATCACCACGTGCGACACCGGTGCCCATCATGGCATTACCCATTTCAGACATTACCGTTTTCACATCGGCGAAATCGACGTTGATTAGACCTGGACGAGTAATTAACTCTGCGATACCTTGAACTGCACCAAGTAGTACGTTGTTAGCTGCAGCGAATGCATCAAGCAATGAAGTACCACGGCCAAGCACTTTAAGCAGCTTTTCATTTGGGATCGTAATTAACGAATCCACGTGTTTAGCTAACTCGGCAATGCCCAGTTCTGCATAGGCCATACGCTTTTTACCTTCAAAAGGAAAAGGCTTGGTCACTACAGCAACAGTTAAAATACCTTCTTCGCGCGCAATTTCTGCTACGACAGGTGCGGCACCAGTACCCGTACCACCGCCCATACCGGCTGCGATAAAGATCATATCTGACCCTTTAATGGCAGCACGAATATTTTCGCGATCTTCTTCAGCGGCTTGACGACCCACATCTGGGTTTGCACCAGCACCAAGGCCTTTTGTCACATCACGTCCAAGCTGGATTGTAGAACCCGCGCTTGATTTACGTAATGCTTGCGCATCTGTATTTGTGACGATAAATTCAACACCTTCGATGCTGTGTTTTACCATATGTTCGACAGCGTTTCCGCCGCCACCACCGACGCCGATGACCTTAATCACCGCTTCGTCTGAATGAGTGTCCATGATCTCAAACATTGTCTGATCTCCGTATGTCTGCGTTATTAAAATTCACCTTTAAACCAACTTTTGACCCGATTCAAAAAGCTGGTAACCCCTTGACGCTCTGGTCGCTCGAACTGACGTTCGATAACTCGCCTAGCGCCATAATGAAGCAAGCCTATTCCTGTTGAGTAAATAGGTTGATCCACATATTCGTATAACCCTTTTACAGGCAACGGTGATGCCACACGAACTGGCATACCAAATGTTGCCTCGGCAATGTCAACTGCACCTGATATTGAGGACGTGCCTCCGGTGAGTACAATACCTGCTGCAATTTGGTCTTCTAACCCACTGTCTTGCAGCTGCTTAAGCACGAGCTCAAACAATTCTTGATATCTTGGCTCAACAACTTCAGCCAATGTATGCCTGGACATACTGCGCGAAGGACGACCGCCTACTGACGGAACTTCAATGCTGTCTTCGCGGCTTACCGTTGAACTTCTTGCGCTGGCAAATTGCACTTTAATTTGTTCGGCATGCGTTAACGGTGTTCTAAAAATTTTAGCGATATCACTGGTCACTTGATTACCCGCGACTGGGATAACCGCACAATGACGTAATGCGCCGTTGGTATATACAGCAATATCGGTCGTTCCACCACCAATATCGACGATACATACGCCTAAATCTTTCTCGTCGTTAGTCAGTACAGAGTCTGCTGACGCAATCCCTGAAAACACTAAGTCGTCGACTTTTAACCCACAACGTTCAACACTTTTGGTTATGTTTTTGGCCATATCATTGGCGCATGTCACGATGTGCGCTTTGGCTTCCATTCGCATGCCGGACATTCCAATAGGGCTTTTAATGCCATCTTGAACGTCGATTGAATACTCTTGCGGTAACACATGCAAAATACGGCGCTCTGTCGGTATTTTTACTGAGCGAGCGGTATGAATAACATTATCAACGTCTTCTTGAGTCACTTCTTCGTCGTTAATTGACACCATGCCGTTTTCATTTTGACAAGCAATGTGCTTACCCGAAATGCTTAAATACACTGACGACACTTGGCAATCAGCCATTAACTCAGCCTGATCTAATGCACGTTGCACACTGCGTACTATAGAGTCGAGATCGTTAACACCGCCCTTGTCCATACCACGTGAAGGATGGTTACCTAAACCAATGACACTAATCTCACCATCAGGTAATACTTCACCAATGATCACTGCGACCTTGGATGTCCCTATATCTAGCCCCACGATGAGGTTTCTTTCCTGATTTTTGGTCATTTATTGTCGACTCTCTGTTTTGAATCACCCCAGCCTACTGCAAACCCGGTATCGTAACGTAAATCAACGGTTGCAACTGGTTTATCACTTTGCTTCAACGTCGGATACACATTAATAAAGCGTTGTATCCGTGACATTTTATCTTCTCGCCCGAGCTCAATTTCAATCCCGTTGGCTAATACTGCATGCCAAGCATGACGAGGACTTAAACGTAAATTGACTAAGGTGAAGCCATTTATTGTTAGTAAATCATTTAATTGCTGAAAACTGGTTAACACCTCTTGCTCAGTTCCTTCTGGACCTGATAAGAGTGGTAAACTGGTGTGTTCTGCATGCGCAAGCGCTTCAAAAACCTCACCATTTACATTCAACCACGCGGTGTTATTCCAATGTGCCACTGCTTGTTGCTCTTGCAGAGTCACTTTAAATTTTGCCGGCCACTCTCGTCTTACTGAAGCATGATAAACCCACGGTAAGGCTTCTAATGCTCTTTGCACATCAAGTACATCTGCGCTAAAAAAACTATTTTGCATTAACGATTGCAGCGCATTTTTAATCTCGTCATCGGTGGTGTAAAGCCTCTCACCTTTAACGGCTACCGCCTCAATGGGCAGAGCATCTGCATCATTAAGCAGATTATGAAGCTGTATTCCACCCCAAACAACTGTGCCAAGCACACATAGTAAAAACAGTACGCCAGTGCAAAAATACCAATTTACACGAGCTAGATTCTGTTTTAATTGGCGCCCTTTATCGCTCCACGACACCTTAAATCCGCCTCTGACGTTGTTCCGGGGTTAGCCCCAAAAGATCGGCCATTATATCGACCAATCCTTTAGGATTAAAGCTCGATTTTTCAACACAACAATTGATGAAAAATCAATCATTTCCTTGTTCTTCTTGCTGACCTTTAAATCCTAATTCGCTAAGGGCTAATTCTTTCGATAATGCCCCGATATTGCCTGCACCTTGAGTAAAAAATAAATCACCATCCTGTAATACATCTGGCAAGACAGCGGCTAATTGATCTGGGCTGGCAACAAAAATAGGATCAATTTGCCCACGCAAACGAATTGAACGACACAACGCTCGTCCATCAGCACCTGGAATAGGTGCTTCACCTGCGGCATAAACATCAAGTAGCAGTAAACAATCGACTTGCGACAACACATCAACAAAGTCTTCATATAAATCACGTGTACGACTATAACGATGCGGTTGATACGCCATAACGAGGCGTTTATCTGGCCAACCCGCTCGCGCAGCTTTAATCGTTGCCAGCACTTCACTTGGATGATGACCATAATCGTCGACCAACATGACACTACCGTTAGGAGTCGCAAATTCACCTAGGTGCTGGAATCGACGGCCAATGCCTTCAAACTCTGCTAACGCTTGTACAATCGAGTTATCATCTATGTCGTCTTCACTTGCTACCGCTATCGCGGCTAAAGCATTCAATACGTTATGCTGCCCAGGTAGATTTAAGACAATGTCTAAATCATCCTTATTATGGCGTTTCACAGTGAAGCTTGATTGATGGCCATTTTGCGCAAAATTAATCGCTTGCACATCGGCATCTTCACTAAAGCCATAAGTCACTACCTGGCGACCAATACGCGGCATAATTTCACGGATGACATCGTCGTCAATACACATAACGGCAACACCATAAAACGGCAAGTTATGTAAAAAATCGACAAAGGTGGTTTTTAACTTTTCAAAGTCGCCACCATAAGTATCCATGTGATCCGCTTCGATATTGGTGATCACACTGACCATTGGCTGCAAGTGCAAAAAGCTTGCATCGCTTTCATCCGCTTCAGCAATCAAATAACGGCTTTTGCCTAAACGTGCATTAGTGCCTGCGCTGTTGAGCAGTCCACCAATCACAAATGTTGGATCACGCTCTGCCTGACCATACACACTGGCAATTAAACTGGTGGTTGTTGTTTTACCGTGAGTGCCAGCAATAGCTACACCATGACGATAACGCATCAGCTCTGCCAGCATTTCAGCACGGCGAACAATCGGAATACGTAATTCTTTTGCAGCAATAATCTCAGGGTTTTGCGGGTTAATTGCGGTAGACACCACCACCACATCAACTTGCTCAACACTTTGGGCCTGATGGCCAATAATGATTTTTGCACCCAAGCTTTGTAGGCGTTCTGTTACGCTATTAACCGCAATGTCAGAACCACTGATTTGATAGCCTTCATTGACTAACACTTCGGCAATACCACCCATGCCAGCACCACCGATGCCAACAAAATGAATGCGCTTGATCCGTCTCATTTCAGGGATCATGCTACGAAGTTGTGCGTATCTTTCTGTCTTTGTCATTTCAACCCTTTGTTGCAACTGAGGCACAAATATCTGCTACTCGTTGAGTGGCATCTAACACTGCAACGCCTCGTGCTTTTCGGCCCATTTGGGCGAGTTCTTCTCTATGTTCAGCAAACAACTGCAATTTTTCAGCAAGATTGTCTGCATTTAAAATCGTTTGCGGTAATAAAAAGCCTGCACCGGCATCAACCAACACTGACGCATTTACGGTTTGATGATCGTCTACTGCATGTGGATAAGGCACCAAAATACTTGGAAGCCCTACTGCGGCGAGTTCAGATACGGTTAACGCACCTGAGCGACAAACAACCACATCTGTCCAACGATAAGCGGCTTCCATATCATCAATAAATTCGGCCACATTAACCGTGTCTAGCTGGCCTAATTGCTGATAACTGGCTTTAACTGCAGTATGGTTATTTTTACCCACTTGGTGCCATACCGTAATCGAGTGATGTTTGCTTAAATGAGCTACCACTGCAGGCATCACATCATTGAGCACTTTGGCACCTAAACTGCCACCGACCACTAAAATGCGTAACGCATCGACTTGCGGCTTTTTGGTTTGTTCACCTAATGCGATAAGCTCTTGGCGAATAGGATTACCAACAACTTCCACATTCGCGACGTTATTGCCAAAGGTATTGGGAAACGCGCACAATACTTTTTTAGCAATTTTAGACAGCAATTTATTTGTCATTCCGGGTATTGCATTTTGCTCATGCAAAACGACTGGTACACCCGATAACTTACCCGCTACACCGCCAGGGCCGCTGGCAAATCCACCCATGCCTAAAATGACATTCGGTTTAAAATCATCTATCACGGCTTTAGCTTGAATAATCGAACGCACTATTTTAAATGGTGCGGCTAATTTTCTAATAAGGCCATTGCCGCGAACACCTTTAATATCAATAAACTCAATATCAAAGCCGTGCTGAGGCACTAAACGCGCCTCCATTCGGTCAGCCGTGCCTAACCAACGCACTTGCCAGCCTTTTTCAGCCAAATATTTCGCCACTGCCAGAGCAGGAAATACATGCCCGCCAGTGCCGCCTGCCATCACCAAAATACGTGGAGAACGACTCACATTGCTATTCATTAACTTGTTCTCCCTTGGACGGCTTGCACCAAACTCAGCCGGCGCTCGTAATCAATTCTGACCAGTAACATCACCGCCGCGGTCATGACCCATAAACTACTGCCGCCATAACTAATAAAGGGAAGTGTTAACCCTTTAGTTGGCAGCATACCAATACTGGCGCCCACGTTAACGACTGTTTGGAAACACACCCAAATCCCGACGCCGTATGCCACGTAGCTTTCAAATGGACGCTGCATCTTTAAACACAAGTTGCCTAATCTAATCGCACGGATAGCCACAAAAAATAACGCCAGCAACACCATAATGATGCCAACAAAACCGAGCTCTTCACCTATCACGGCAAAAATAAAGTCGGTATGTGCCTCAGGTAAATAAGCTAACTTCTGAATACTGTTACCTAAACCTTGGCCAAACCAATCACCACGGCCATATGCCATTAATGATTGTGTTAACTGATAACCACTACCAAATGGGTCTTCCCATGGGTCCATAAACGAGGTCACTCGTCGCATACGGTATGGCTCAAACAATATCAGCAGCACAAATGTGATGACCCCTAACAAAATCAACGCCATAAAGTCGATGATTCTGGCGCCGGCTAAAAACAATAAACTTACCGTACACACGAACAATACCACCACGGTACCCAAGTCAGGCTGCAATAGAATTAACAATGCAAATAAACCATATACACCAATAGGTTTAATAAAGCCTTTACGGTTTTCGCGTAACTCACCATGACGCCTAACCAAATAGCCTGCCATGTAAACAATAAACACAAACTTGGCCATTTCAGCGACTTGAATACGTATTGGCCCAATAGACAACCAGCGCCTTGCGCCGTTTACCGAGGTACCAATAAACAATACGGCAATGAGCAATACCAGTACGCCTAGCATCAACATGCCACTGTTTTTTTCCCAGTAGCTAACCTCAAACTTCAACACAAAAAACGCAATCACCACACAGCCAACTAAATACAGCACGTGGCGATACATAAAATAAAATGGATCGCCAGTTAGCTTTGTGGCTTCCGGCATAGAAGCCGACATCACCATGACAAAACCAAAACACATCAAGCCAATAATCGCCACTAAAAAACTGCGATCATACAGCGGCATTCCCGGTGCACTTTTGTCAGACAACAATGACGGTAAAGCCCAATTCAAGCCTTGTTTAAACAAGCTGAGTTGTTGCTCGTTACTCGCCATCGGGTAACGACTCCACACATTGCTTAAAGTCATCGCCACGAGCCATAAAGCTCTTATACATATCTAAACTGGCACAGGCAGGCGACAGTAAAACGATATCACCAGACGATGCTAATTCTGCCGCTTTGGCTACCGCTTCTGCCATACTATTAACGGCTATTGAGTCTGCTTTTAACTTGGCAATTTTAGGTCCATCACGACCTAACGTAATCAGCTGAGTAATGTTAGCCAGCGGTTCAGTAAGCGGACTGAAATCACTGCCTTTACCGTCACCGCCCGCAATTAAATATAAATCACCCAGGTGCGAATTTAACCCTTCTAATGCAGCAACGGTTGCACCTACGTTTGTGGCTTTTGAGTCGTTAATATACGACACACCTTGTTTGACACTGATCAATTCACAGCGATGGCTTAAGCCAACAAAATGCTTCGCGACATCAACCATCGACTCTTTATCGACACCACAGGCATACGCGAGTGACATTGCCGCAAGTAAGTTGGCGTGGTTGTGGCTACCAATCAATGACACTTCATTTAAGTTAACAATCTCACTGTCGCCATGAAAAATCTTGCCATCACTTAATCCCCAAGCATCGCCTTCTGGTACGCCAAGGCAAAAATGATTTTGGTTCATTGGCTCTAATGGATACGTGAGCTCATCATCAAGGTTATACATCACAAATCGACTTTGTGGGTATAAACGTAATTTGGCTTCGCGATACGAGTTCAAGTCACTGTAGCGATCCATATGATCTTCGCTAATGTTTAAACAGGTCGCAGCAATACAATTTAACGAATGCGTGGTTTCCAACTGAAAACTCGACAATTCAAGCACATAAAACTCAGCATCTTCGCTGAGTAAATCCAATGCCGGCGTGCCGATATTGCCGCCAATGGCGACTGACATACCGGCTTTTTGCAGCATCTCGTAAACCAATGTGGTCACGGTAGATTTACCGTTTGAGCCGGTAATACCAACAACACAAGGTTTACGATCGGCAATCTCACGAGCAAATAACTCTACGTCGCCAATGACTTCAATACCCATGTCCAGTGCAGCACGCACTTCAGGGGTATCAATAGGTACACCAGGGCTGATAATGATCTGACTCGATTGCACTAAGTAGCGACAATCAAACCCACCCTTTATTAATTCAATATCTGCAAATTCTTGTGCCAGTGTCTCGGCCCCAGGAGGATTACGACGACTGTCCATCACTAAGGGCTTAATGCCCTTGGTTGCTAAAAAACGCACGACTGAAAGCCCTGTAGCTCCCAAGCCTAAAACAATGTGCGTGTACTTAGATTGCATAATATCTACCTTAATGATTGCTTAGCGTAGTTTTAGAGTCGCAAGACCCAATAACACTAAAAACAATGAGATAATCCAAAAGCGCACAATAACCCGTGGCTCTGGCCATCCTTTTAACTCATAGTGATGATGAATAGGCGCCATACGGAAAATACGCTGACCGCGCAATTTGTACGAGCCCACTTGTAAGATCACCGACACGGTTTCCATTACAAATACACCGCCCATAATCACTAACAAAATCTCTTGGCGAACCAAAATCGCGATAACACCTAATGCAGCACCTAATGCCAATGAACCAACATCGCCCATAAATACTTGTGCTGGGTAAGTGTTAAACCACAAAAAGCCTAAGCCAGCACCGACCATTGCGGTACACACAATCACGAGTTCACCGGCTAGAGGTAAATGCGGTAAATGCAAATAACTGGCAAATTGTGCATGACCAGACAAGTAAGCAATTAACGCAAATGCTGCCGCAACCATAACCGTTGGCATAATCGCCAAACCGTCTAAACCATCGGTTAAGTTCACGGCATTACTCGCGCCCACAATGGTGAAGTAAGCCAGTACAATAAACATCAACCCAAGTTGTGGCATCACGTCTTTAAAAAACGGCACCACTAATTGTGTTTCGCCATTCATGGTCGAAGAGCTGTATAAAAACACCGCCACGATGATTGCAGCTATAGATTGCAGTGCATATTTCCAACGAGCAATAAGGCCTTTAGAGTCCTTTTTAACCACTTTGCGGTAATCGTCAATAAAGCCAATCGCACCAAAACTGCCTAACACAAACAGCGTGACTAATACGTAGCGATTCGATAAATCACCCCATAGCAACACGCTGATAAAAATACCTGCAAGGATCAGAATCCCCCCCATTGTCGGGGTGCCACGCTTGCTGAAATGCGATTCTGGACCGTCATCACGTACAACCTGACCAATTTGCAGCATTTGCAGACGCTTAATTAAAATCGGTCCCCACCACAAACTAAACACCAATGCAGTCAACAAGCCTAAAATAGCCCGGAACGTTACATATGAAAAAACGTTAAACCCGCTATAAAATTGGGTTAAATACTCGGCTAGATAAACCAGCATCTACACTAACTCCCCACGCCCATAGGCATTCAATAAACTGTCGACAACCCGCTCCATAGCAGCGCTGCGAGAACCTTTAACTAAAATAGTCACATTGCCTTCAACATCTTTGAGGTGTTGTTGTAATGCGACAATCAATTTGTCTTGTGCTGAAAAATGCTCGCTACCAAAAGCCTCACTGGTATAGCCCGAAAGTTGGCCGCAACAGAATAAACCCTCTATTGCTGCATTTTTCGCCTGCAATCCAACGCTGGCGTGCAAAGGGGCAGCATTGTCGCCTAATTCGCCCAAATCTCCCAGCACTAAACAACGATAACCATCACGTTGTTGCAACCAATTGATTGCAGCACTGACTGAAGTGGGATTTGCGTTATAACTGTCATCAATTAACAGCATGCGCCCGAGCTTATGCGGTTGCATACGCCCTTTTACCGGTTGCAATAATACAAACCCTTGCGCGATAACCGATAACGGAATATTGAGTGCTAGACACATAGACGCGGCAGCGAGTGCATTACTGACTTGGTGTAATCCTGCCAGAGGTAATTGCACCGCGACTTGCTGACCATTGAAGGTCAACATGAACTGGCAACAGCCATTTTCGTCAGCTTCAATATCGATAGCTTTAACGTCTGCATCAACGTCTGCCTGACACGAAAAATGTAACTGCTTGTGGCCTTGCGAGCGTTGCAGCATATAAGGGGCATATTTATCATCAGCATTAATAATCGCAGTGCCATTGCTAGCCAGATGATTAAAAATTTCTGATTTGGCTTCGGCCACACCCTCTAGCGAACCAAAGCCTTCTAGGTGTGCACTGCCAATATTATTCACTAATGCCACTTGCGGTTGCACTAATGAAGAGGTGTAATCTATTTCACCACGATGATTAGCACCTAACTCAAACACGCCATATTCATCGCCTTGAGTTAAACGCAGCAGTGTTAACGGTACGCCGATTTCATTATTGAAATTACCCGCGGTAAATAACACCTGGTGTTGTTGCGATAAAATAGTGGCAACCATTTCTTTCACGCTGGTTTTACCGTTAGAACCCGTCAGCGCAATGCTGATTGGGTTAACGTGTTGACGCACAAGCGCGCCAATATTGCCCATGGCTTTTTGAGTGTCGGTAACTACAATTTGCGCAACATCAAACGGCAGAACATGATCAACCAACAATGCCGCTGCGCCATTATCGATGGCCGTTTTGGCAAAATCATGGCCATCAAAACGCTCACCTTTTAACGCTACAAATAAACACTTTGCTTCAATTTTGCGACTATCGGTACTTACCGATGTAATTTCATGGTCACAACCTTGGCCATTACCGTCGTCAACACCGTCGTCAACACCGTGTAATGCGCCCTGTAAGTGCTCGGTAATCTGCGCTAAAGATAAACTTATCATAATGTGTCCTTAGACAAAGCAAGTGCTAAAGCGCGTTCATCATAATCGATACGTTGGCCTGCAACTTCTTGATAGGTTTCATGCCCTTTACCTGCAAGCAATACAATGTCGTCTGCTTGTGCTAATGCTGCAACACGAGTAATAGCCTCTATACGATCAACATGTGTTAGCACATTATTGGGTTGGCTGATGCCTTGTAAAATATCGTTGATAATGGTTTGTGGATCTTCGCTGCGCGCATTGTCGCTAGTGATCATCACTTTGTCTGCATATTGCTCAGCGGCTTGCGCCATTAATGGTCGTTTACCTTTGTCGCGATCACCGCCGCAACCAAACACACACCACAAGGTACCCTGGCAGTGCACGCGCAATGCTTTTAGTGCTTGCTCAATGGCATCTGGCGTATGCGCATAATCAACCACTAGAGTGGCTTTATTAGCAGCGGAAAAACGCTCCATTCTACCGGCAACAGGGACTAAATTTGGTATCACCGCGAGCATGGCGGTCATCGACATGCCTTGCAAATACAACGCTGCAATGGCTGCGACTAAATTTGATAAATTAAACGCGCCAAGTAAGGGTGATTCAACGCTGGCCGATAAACTGCTTTGGCCATTTAATGCTGGATAATGCAACACAGCGCTCACACCTGCATCATGGTATTGCACCTCGGTACAATAAAAGTCGGCACTGGCATCGCCTTGAGTACTGAACGACTTAATCTGACGATTAGCGAGCTCAGCAAACCACTTGGTACCTGTGGCGTCATCAATGTTAATCACACCGTGTTTTAAGCTAGGGAAATGAAATAAGCGTTTCTTAGCAGCGGCATAAGCATCCATATCACCATGATAATCAAGGTGATCACGGCTTAAATTAGTAAAAATAGCCGTTTCGAAGGGGACGGCCTCTACACGGCCTTGCACTAAACCATGGCTAGACACTTCCATGGCGCACACTTTCACCCCTTGAGCATTAAACTCGGCTAATTGCTTCATGACGGTGATGGCGTCGGCCGTTGTATTACCGCTGTCGACTAATTGTCCCCAAATGCCATTACCTAACGTACCCATAACGGCCGCTGGGTGTCCGAGCAAATTCACGATTTGTGCAATGATTTGGCTAACAGAGGTTTTGCCGTTAGTGCCAGTTACGCCAATTAATGCTAATGAATGGGTATGAGTTGCATAGAATTGGGCAGCAACGGCAGACAACTGTCGCGACAGTTGGAAAAAATACACCAACGGAACTTGGTATTGCTGTAAATCGACTAAGCCGTGCTGATCAGGATTATCAGTATGAATCAATATTGCAGCAGCGCCGGCATCAATAGCTTGTGAAATATACTCGCGACCATCGACTTTATAACCAGGTAGAGCAACAAATAATCCACCTTGGCTGACGCTGCGGCTGTCTAGTGTTAAGCCATTAATCGACTCTGAGCCAGCATAATGAAACCACGGTGCTAATAAATCATTTAATAACATCATGCTGCGCTCCTTGCGCAGTGGCTAAATGGATAGCCTCTCGCTCTGAAATTGGCTCAACATTCAGCATTTGCAATGCCCCGGACATAATTTTGGCAAAAGCAGGCCCTGCGACATCACCGCCATAATATTTGTCACCTTTCGGTTCATTAATCACCACTGAAATCGCTAATCGAGGTTTGTGAACAGGCGCGACACCGGCAAATAAGCCAACATAATCATCACCATAACCTCCTGCAACGGCTTTACGGCTGGTACCGGTTTTACCCGCCACCGGATAACCGTCAATATGAGCCTTTCTCGCGGTGCCGCCCAGTTCGGTCACGCCCACAAGCATTTGCATGACATCTTTAGCCACTTGAGTAGAAATAACTTGCTCGCCTTTAGGGGCTTGCTTGAGTTTTAAAATCGAAACGGGATACAACACACCGCCGCTGCCTAACGTGGCGTACATACGCGCAATTTGCAGAGGCGTCGCGGTAAAGCCATAACCAAATGATAAGGTGGCGCGTTCAAAGTCAGACCAGCGGTTGCGGTCATGAATAAGCCCAGCACTTTCGCCAGTTAAATTGATGCCAGAATAATTACCCAGCCCCATTGACTGATAAGTGCCTAATAACTGTTGCACCGGCATAGACAATGCCAACTTACTGATGCCAACGTTACTTGATTTAACAAGGATTTTCGCCAGCGACATCTCACCATAGTTGTTAGAGTCGCGCACTTGACGACCACCAATACGCATCCAACCTGGCGAGGTTTGGATAAGCTCATTTGCCTTAACGGTGCCAGCTTCTAATGCAGCTGCAACCACAAACGGTTTGACGGTAGAGCCAGGCTCAAAGGTGTCGGTTAATGCGCGATTACGCATACGGTGAGTTTGTAAGTTGTCGCGAGAATTAGGATTATAAGAGGGAGTATTTGCCATTGCTAACACTTCACCGGTGAGCACGTCTATCACCACAACGGAGCCCGATGTTGCTTGGTACATCTCAGTGGCACGCTTGAGTTCACGATAGGCCAATTGCTGAATACGTTGGTCAATACTTAATACAAGGTCGTTCGAGCTTTCACCCTCCTGCACCATATCTAAACGTTCAACTACACTACCGTCGCGCGACTTACGCACTTTTTGTTTTGAGGGTGTACCAGTAAGCCAGGTGTTGTAGGTATTTTCGATACCTTCAATACCCACGTCATCGATATTAGTAATACCGATTAACTGGGCTGCTATTTCACCACTCGGATAATAACGACGCGATTCTGACTTAAGATAAATCCCGCCAATTTTGAGCTGTTGAATGTAATCAGCTACAGCAGGAGTCACTTGGCGTTTTAAGTAAACGAAACGTTTTTTCGGGTTGCCTTTTACTTTACGAACCAATTCATCGACAGGCTCTTGCAATACATCCGCTAGAGCTTGCCAACGACGCATGTCTTTAAATGCATTTTGATCGTGAGCATGCTTAGGATCAGCCCACACCGCACGCACAGGAACGCTGACAGCGAGCATATCGCCGTTACGATCCGTAATTAATCCACGTTGAACTTGATTACTGGTGGTACGCAAGGTGCGCATGTCACTTTCGTGCCGCAGTTTGTCAGGCTCAATAATTTGAATATAAGCTGCACGTGCAATCAGGCTGCAAAATAATAGCAAAACAAACCCCACCACAACGTATAAACGCCATGGAATCAGTTCGTGATTTAATTTTCGTTTTGCTTGTCTTGCCATAATCCCTATGCTCACTGAACTCGAATGATGATTTCTTCTTTTGGAAGCGGCCGCGCCATATTGAGTTCTTTTGTTGCCATTCGCGTCACACGGCTGTGTTCAGACTGCGACTGCTCTTCTAATAATAAGTTGCGCCATTCAATATCTAATCGATCTTGCTCTTGCAGCAAATGGTCCCACTGCGATATCAATTGTCGCGTCACATGGCTGGTATACACCACAACAATGCCATTAGAGACGACTAACATCCCCAACAACACAATCCACTTGTGACGCCAAAGATCTTGCAACACAATTCGAGGTAAACTTAATGTCGATTGGCTCACATTAACCTCAAAGACTAATAATCTAAGCGCTCAGCAACTCGTAAAACCGAGCTGCGGGCACGAGGATTTTGTTCTAATTCTGCATCAGAAGGCTTTAGAGCCTTACTAACCGCCTTTAATTTACGCGATTTATTAAGCTCTGCTTCCATAATAGGCAATCCATATGGCACGCTTTCAGCTTGGCTATGGCGGCGAATAAAACGCTTTACCATACGGTCTTCTAACGAGTGGAAACTGATCACCGACAAACGCCCCTGTGGCGCCAATACCGTTAATGCACCTTCAAGAGCTTGATCAATCTGCTCTAGCTCGCTATTGATATAAATACGAATTGCCTGAAAAACTCGCGTTGCAGGGTGCTTATTGCGTTCTTTATTTTTAGTAATACGTGCGATTAAATCGGCTAAATCTTTAGTACGTAAAAACGGTGTTTTTTCACGGTCTGCCGCAATACAGCGAGCAATATGACGAGAGTTTTTCTCTTCGCCATAGGTTTTAAATACCCATGCCATGTCTTCAATTTCAGCGCGAGCAATCCATTGAGCTGCCGTTTGCCCCTGACTGTTGTCCATACGCATGTCTAATGGTCCGTCTCGTAAAAAACTAAAACCACGTTCGGCATCATCTAACTGCGGTGACGACACGCCTAAATCCAATAACACGCCATTAATTTTACCGGTCAGTCCTAACTCTTCGACATATTGTGCTAATTGACCAAAACCGCCATGTACGATTTGAAACCGCGGATCATCTGCAAATTGCTTTGCCGCTTCAATGGCTTGAGGATCGCGATCGATTGCAATTAAGCGACCGTTTTCACCCAAATGGCTCAGCACATGACGAGAATGTCCACCACGACCAAACGTGCCATCAATATAGATGCCATCACGTTGGATATTGAGACCATCAACGGTCTCATTCAGTAATACAGATAAATGGGCAAACTCTTGGCTCATTGGGTTCTTCTAACCTTTTGGTCTCTACAGTGAAAAGTGTGCCAAGCGTTCATTGCTGGCTAAATCTTGGCTGTGGATGAGTGTATTACCGTCATCCATCTGTTGCTGCCAAGCTGACTCTTCCCATAGTTCAAATTTATTCAGTAAGCCCACCAGCATGGTTTTCTTTTCTAAGCTGGCAAAACTTCGTAAAGCCGGCGGAATCACAATGCGTCCGTGGCTGTCTAGTTCACAATCTTGGGCATGACCTAGTAATTTTCGTTTAAAGGAACGTTCAAGTGGAACGGTATCTGACAGCAATTTAAGCTTTGCTTCAATCTGCTCCCATTCATGTAATGGATAAATCAACAAACAGGCGGATTCAATATCAACAGTGATAATCACAGTACCGGCATGCTCTACACGTAACGCGTCACGGTATCTCGCAGGAATTGCGATCCGTCCTTTAGCGTCCATATTGATAGCACTGGCACCCCGAAACACGTTATGAGACCTCTTTTGTTAGCATTTGATCCACAATGATCCACTTTTCCCCACAAATGCTAAGTTTAGGGACTCTATGCAAGTGTTGTCAAGCAATGGACAGATATATTAAATCCAGACCCCAAGCGGGTTAGCAGCAAATTAATCTCAAACGGGATGAATGACAAAGCCAGTTGTTAAAAACAGCTTAAAATCAGGGTAAATGAGTTAAACCAGACACATAACGGTCATTTTATCGGCTAAAAATCGGTGGTGATCTTTTTATTAACATCTCTTAATAGCGCTAACAATCCACCTTTTGGTTGAATTAGCACCGCAATCGATGCGAATTAATCAGAATAAAAACTCACAAATTGTCGATCTTGATCATTAATTAGTGTTAAAAAAGCACTCCCATCTTCATTTGCACGGCAACTATTATGCTAAATGGCCATACTTTACGCCGCTTTCATCGCTGGTTTGCACTTTTTGCCGGGTTACAAATGTTCTTATGGATATTGTCAGGGGCCTACATGGTGTTAATGGACATCAATTTCATTCACGGTGATACACTAACATCGGCGCCCAAAAACGTTGCTCTCACCACAGTGACTTATCCAATAACAACGTTACTGAAACACTATCCAGACGCGAGTCAAATACGTTTAACTCAGCGACAAGGGCAGGCATTTTATCAATTCACCTCGCAATCACAGTTAATTATTCTTAATGCCAACACGGGGTTACCGCTTGATCCTCTGACTGAACAACAAGCCAAACATATTGCGCTTAGCGCTTATACTGGAGCGGGCGTTATTAGCAGTGCGCAGTTATATGTACAAACCGCTCCCAGTGAGTTAAACCCTAAATGGTTACCTGTGTGGCAAATTAATTTTGCCGATATTAAACAAAGTAGTTTGTATGTCTCTGTAGACACAGGAGAAATCGTGACCAAGCGCCATGTGTACTGGCGTTTATTTGATGTTATGTGGATGCTGCATATTATGGACTACGATACGCGCGACAATATCCATAACAATCTACTGACGTTAATGACCAGTTTGAGTTTGCTCACGGCACTGTTCGGCACAATGTTGTTATGGTTTCGCTTAAGTCACAATAAAAAGGTGGCTCGATGATCCGCTGGCAACAATTGCATAAATGGCTGGGGTTATTGATTGGCTTGCAACTACTGCTGTGGATAGTTACTGGCTTATTGTTAAACATGATTCCGTCAGCCTGGTTTTCTGCCAGCATGCATCAACAACAATCTGTATCAGCACAAGCAATACCAATAAGCCTGCAGATGACGGTGTCGATTAATGATGTGGTGAGGTTATCTCACATGCCGCTTAGCGACATAGAATTAATCACCATTCTAGCCCGTCCGGCTTATCAACTGACTCAAGTGAATGGTCAGCAAGTGTTTGTATGGGCCGACACCCTACAAACCACGACAAAGCATCAGCAGGTATTAAGTAGAGTGAGCCTGACAGATCTGCAAATACATCAGATCGCCCGTGCCAGTTATCGCGGCGATGCCAAACTTGCACCAGCAAAGGTACTTAAACACGACACCACAATGCCTGCTGGTACATTAATGTTTGCTGCTAGCGATGGCGTCGATACCCGTATTTATGTTAATCGCCACTCAGGTAGCGTGATTGCGCATCAAAATAATCGCTCTGATTATCAACAATGGTTATTGATGTTACATTTTATGGATTACAACTCGGAAAATGGCGTAAGTTTTAATCACCTCTGGACACAGATAATTGCCGTGTTAAGCCTTATATTTGCTATCAGTGGCGTTCGTTTATTGCTGTATCAATTACAGCAGGGATTTTTCTGGTCAGCGAGAAAACGGCCAGTAACGGTAACACTCTATGATTCACAGAAATTAATCGCTCAAATCAGCGCTAAGTCGGGGTTAATGCTCGACAATATCAACAAGCATGCAAGTACTTTACACACTAAAGGATTTATTACCGAATGTGGCGGTGGAGGTCAATGCGGCCAATGTGTTGTGCGGTATTTATCGACACCGCCTTCCGCCTGCGAGTATGACATCGCCAAATTAAGTAAACGCAAGCTAGCTCAAGGTTATCGCCTCAGTTGCCAACACATCATCAGCAATGCCGACCTTGGTTTAAGCCCGCAGCAAGTCAGCCAATGGTATGAAAATACACCGGATGTTAATCCATAATGAAAGATGATTAAATTTTAGCCTGACGATGCCGATAACAGGTATAGTTAACAACATAACGATTGTATTTATTGGCTCAGGAGGACGCAACATGAGTATCGACAGCATTTATGCCATGTTAGCGAGACCTGTGCGCGCGGTGAGTGAGCGAAGAAGGATTGTTGAACAAGTGCGAGGCTCTAGCGCTATTAGCGCCGACAGCCATGAAGCGCCGCAGTCACAATTACCCCCTCACATAACTCATAAAACCGTTGTTGCTAAAAAAGTCCTTGTCCGCAAAGAGCGCCGCTCAACATTAGGCAGCATAGATGACAAAAAGAATGATGGCAGTCGATTAAGAAGAATGAACACTGACGAGCGCTTTTCCACTCGTGGAGAAACCGCCAGCCAGCTTATTGATATAGAGATATAATACCATTCCGCGTTAGTAAGTGATCTCTCAGCGAGAATTTAAAAGGGCTTAAACAAGGCGAATGACTGAATGAATAGTGGTTCTCTTTCGAAGTCATGCAACGCAGTGTAAGCCCTTTAAAAACTCGCCTGAAAGGAATGCCCCAGCGGCTTTTGCTCTGCGTTCTCGCTATTTGAAAGGGAACAACCATTACGACATAGCGACGCCTTAATCAAAAACCGCTGGACGCATTCTGAGTGGTCAATTATTAATGCGGAATGGTATATAAACCTTATTTTTTAATCTCGACCTAATTATTGCGGAGGACTATTAGGGCTCACTTGCGACACCGCTTTTTTCCAGCCAGCGTAAATTTCAGCTCTGTGGTCATGATCCATCGTAGAGATGAATTCGCGCTCAGTAGATAACATGGCTTTTAGTTGATCAGTAGACTCCCACACACCAACCGCTAAACCTGCTAAAAATGCCGCGCCCATTGCCGTTGTTTCGGTCACTAATGGTCGAATCACTTTCGCCCCTGTAATATCGGCTTGAAATTGCATTAAAAAGTCATTAGCCACCGCACCGCCATCGACGCGGATTTCGGTTAGTGGCACATCCGAATCTTTACTCATTGCATCCAAAACATCACGAGATTGATATGCAATGGCTTCTAACGCTGCACGTATAATATGGTTACGATTCGCACCACGAGTAAGCCCAATAATGGCACCACGGGCGTCTGCATCCCAATATGGCGCGCCTAATCCAACAAAAGCAGGGACTAAATACACACCATTGGTGTCATCCACTTTTTCTGCAAAATATTGGGTATCGCAAGCGTCAGCAATTAAGCCTAGCTCATCGCGCAGCCATTGAATTACCGCCCCGCCCATAAAGACAGACCCCTCTAGCGCATAGTTGACTTTAGCGTCGGCACCAATGGCTACTGTGGTTAACAATCCATGTGTCGACTCAACCGCTTTCTCGCCTGTATTCATCAATAAAAAGCACCCAGTTCCGTAGGTATTTTTAGCCATACCCGGTTCGATACAAAGCTGGCCAAATAGCGCAGATTGTTGGTCGCCTGCCATACCCGCAACCGGAACATGGTTACCTGCCAGTTCGGTGTAACCGTAGATGGCGCACGACGGTTTGATGCTTGGCAGCATGGCGCGTGGAATATCAAACAACTCAAGTAAATCTTGATCCCATTCTTGGGTGTGAATATTAAAGAGCATGGTGCGTGATGCATTAGTCGGCTCGGTAACATGCACTTCACCTTGGGTAAGTTTCCACACTAACCATGTGTCAACCGTACCAAACAATAAATCACCGGCCTCGGCTTGTTCGCGAGCACCTTCAACATTGTCTAAAATCCATTTTATTTTTGAAGCAGAAAAATACGGGTCTAATACCAGTCCAGTTTTTTGGCGTACCATCTCTTCGGCGCCTTGCGCTTTAAGTTGTTGGCAAATACCTTGGCTACGACGACATTGCCACACAACCGCATTACAAATAGGTTTGCCAGTGTGTTTATTCCATACAATGGTGGTTTCACGTTGATTAGTAATACCAATGGCAGCCACATCATGACGGCTTATACCTGCACGCGTTAACACTTCAACCAATACTGAGCTTTGCGATGACCAAATCTCCATTGGGTCATGCTCAACCCATCCCGCTTGAGGATAATGCTGAGTAAACTCTCGATGCGCAACGGCGACAATATTCGCTTGGTGATCAAACACAATCGCACGAGAACTGGTGGTACCTTGGTCTAACGCGACGATGTATTTCTTAGCAACCATCTGATTTCCTATATCATTTTGACATGATTATTTTTATATGATTTATCTGCTTAATAAGCCAATAGCACATCCTACATCGACATATAAATTTAATGCAAGTATTAGTCTTTGTTTCACAGTAATAGCAAATGGCTTATATTTCTTATGATGATACTTCCTACCAATAACCTCTCTTTAATAAAAAGCCATCCTGGCAGCATCAACGTTATCATCATAGTATAAAAAAGCCCCGCAAATGCGAGGCCCAGCGAGCTAGATTTCAAAGACTTTTACATCTTATAGCTTAGTTGTACACCGGTTAACCATACATCACCAGTAGCTTCACCATTGAAGTCGATAGATGCGAGACCAAGTAAGTCTTGAGATTCGCTTATCGGTGCATCACCGTGCATACGAATATAAGTGACACCAAGATCGACACTCAAGTTTTCAGACACTTGGTAGCCAGTCCCCATACTAAACCAGAAACGATCTGTGTCTGGAATAGTAGTAGTACGGTGTTCATCATCGACTGCCGTTTTATCAAGTGCAAAACCTGCGCGTAACGTCCACTGATCGTTTACGGTGTAGGTTGTACCAATGGCATAGCGCCAGCTGTCTTTAAAGTTTTCTTCTTTCACAATATCTGACTCAATATCGCCCGTCGGTTTAACCTCTCCAGGGAAGTAAGCCACTAGTCGCTCAAATGTACTCCACTCAGTCCAATTGATGCTGGCATGCATCGCCCAGTTCTCTGTTAGTTGGTGATAAGAAGCCAGTTCAGCAAAAGCAGGCAATTCGATAGGCAGATAGCCATCAATCTTAATATCTTGTCCGCCGTCATACACCACACCAGAGACTGTACCGTCTAAATCTAGGTCGACACCACTGTGATAAGCTAATCCGATGCGGTTGCTGGTATTGATTTGCCAGCTCGCTCCTGCTTTCCAACCATAGCCAATGTCATCACCTTCCATTGATTTAAGTTCTGTACCTGCCGATGGTAAACGTGCTGATATGCTTGCTGGCACATTAGGGTTGGCACTAATGGCACCAATCCAAGCTGGCGTTGTTGCGCTAACTTCACCTTCGCCATACACCATACGAAGGCCGGCACCCACAGTAAACTCATCATCAATGCGATACGCGATGTTAGGATTAAATTCAACCGTAGTGATGGCTGTGTGGCTACCAAAAATAGCTGCCGCACTTGTTTTTTCGGTTTCGGTGGCTAGGCCATAGTTAGCATTAACCGCCAGACCCCAAGTCCAATGATCATTCAATTGGTTAGAGTAATAAAAATTAGGTACGAGTGCATTATCTGCAACATCGATTTCATCAGCATTCATCACAACTGCATCTGGGCCTAACAAAGGAGAGGTGACACTCACGTCGCCTAACACATCGACATCAGGCATCACGTAAATACCGCCTGTAGAAAGCTGACGGCCTTCAAGATACGCTAGCATTGCTGGGTTACGCGCTTGAGTTGAGGCATTGTCTGCGATGGCAGCTTCACCCGCATACGCTCGGCCCAAACCGGTAGCTGAAGATTCTGCAAGCTGAAAACCTGCTGCGTTGACTTGAGTTGTTGCCCCAAAGACAATGGCGCTGATCGCCAATGTTAACACTGTTTTTTTCATTTTCATTCTCTGTGTTTAAGATTCATACTGCTTAAATCGACCTAAATAGAGCAAAAGCTCGATTCAAATGAGGGCATCAGTGTACGGATCCCAAACCGCTTTGCAACTGGCGTCAGCTTGCACAATGGAGACAATGGTAAGAATTGAAACTGTGATCTAGCGCAAGGTTTTAATTTGTATGAGTGGGTAAAAAAGTAAAAATATAAATAACTGTACGCTCAAATATAATCACCGACAGAAAACAAAAAAATTATCTTTAAAAAACATAAGCATAGACAACGAAAAATAGCACGCTAGTTAGCTTTAACGGTCAGTTTTAGTCGCTTATGTTCACGTGCCACAGAATGATTTAACCTCTTGCAAACATAAATTAATTTACAAATAAAAATAAAAAAACCTCTCTTTGCGAGCAAAAAGAGGTTTTCAACACAGAACTATCACTCATGGTTCATTTATCTAGCCAATTAATTAGTCAATTAACTCGCTAATCAGCAGTGTCATAAGCAGTCACTGCGGGAGCCTAAGCCGTATAAATGACATTGTAAATCGCTTACGCATACCATGGTGGAATTTGGGTTTCATAGTCACTAATGTGCTGTTCAAATGACAAGGTTAAACCTATCGCATCAAGGCCATTAAGCAGTTTATGCCTAGCGGATTCAACCAAACTAAAGTTAAATACAGCACCAGAAGGTGAAGTTACCTTTAAGGCTTGTAAATCGACGGTAATTTGTGCGCCTTCTTCGGCTGCAACTTCATCGATTAATTGCTGTACTTGCTCTGCAGGTAACTTAACGGGCAATAGGCCGTTATTGATTGAGTTGCCGTAAAAAATATCCGCAAACGTCGGAGCAATAATCACTCTTAGCCCAAAATCAGCTAAGGCCCACGGCGCATGCTCGCGCGATGAACCACAACCAAAGTTTTCTTGGGCTAATAAAATTGATGCGCCTTTATAACGTGGCTGATTAAGTACAAAATCAGGATTGGGTTTATCACCTGCATCATCCAAATAACGCCAATCATGGAATAAATGTACGCCAAAACCATCACGAGTCACTTTAGATAAAAATTGCTTCGGAATAATCTGATCGGTGTCGATATTTGCACTGTCGATGGTTACCGCTAAACCGGTATGGGCAGTAAATGCTTGCATGTTTATCTCCTATCTCGGTTTAGTAAGGTTGACGAATATCGACAAAGTGACCTGCTATCGCTGCTGCTGCTGCCATTGCAGGGCTCACTAAATGCGTTCGACTACCACGACCTTGTCGACCTTCAAAGTTACGGTTACTGGTTGATGCACAACGGTCGCCCGCTTCTAAGCGGTCATCATTCATCGCCAAGCACATAGAGCAGCCCGGTAAACGCCATTCAAAACCAGCTTCAATAAAGATTTTATCTAAGCCTTCTGCTTCTGCTTGCAGTTTTACCTGGCCAGAACCGGGTACCACAATCGCCACTACACCCTCTGCCACCTTACGGTTTTTGGCATGCACAGCTGCTGAGCGTAAATCTTCAATACGTGAATTAGTACAAGAGCCAATAAACACCTTATTAATGCTGATGTCTGTCATTTTGGTACCCGGCGTTAAGCCAATGTACTCTAATGCTTTAATCATACTGGTGCGGTTGGTCATGTTCGGCTCATCTTGCGGATTCGGCACCACGGCATCAATGGCCACAACTTGCCCAGGGTTAGTACCCCAGGTTAATTGTGGTGCAATGTCGTTAGCATCTAAAACCACTTCAACATCAAACACGGCATCTGCATCAGTTTTAAGCTCAGACCATGCTGCAACTGCTTGCTCCCACATCGCATCTTTTGGTGCAAACTCACGGCCTTTTAAATAATTAAAGGTGGTTTGGTCTGGTGCCACCATACCGGCTTTAGCGCCCATTTCGATAGCCATGTTACACAAGGTCATACGGCCTTCCATGGTTAATGCTTCAATAGCTTCACCACAAAATTCAACCACGTAACCGGTACCGCCATCCATACCTAACTTGCCGATAATAGCTAATACGATATCTTTGGCAGTGACGCCATCGGTCACCTTGCCGCGTACTTCTACTTTCATTGTTTTGGCTTTTAACTGGCGCAGTGTTTGGGTGGCAAGCACATGCTCAACTTCAGAGGTACCAATACCAAATGCCAATGCACCAAATGCGCCATGAGTGGCAGTGTGCGAGTCGCCACATACAATCACCGTACCGGGTAAGGTAATACCCAGTTCTGGCCCCATTACATGGACAATCCCTTGGTTAGGATGGTGAATGTCGTATAAACGCACACCAAACTCTTTACAGTTTTGCGCTAAAGTCTCAACTTGCGTACGTGCCATTGGGCTTAACGCATCTAAACTTGCACTGCGTGTTGAGGTGTTATGATCCATGGTGGCAAAGGTTTTTTCTGGGGCACGTAATTTACGGCCTGCCACTTTTAAACCACTAAAGGCTTGGGGAGAAGTCACTTCATGCACTAAATGGCGATCAACATACACTATTGGCGCTTCGCCCTCTGGGCTCGCCACAATATGCGCATCCCACACTTTTTCGTATAAGGTTTTACCTGTTACTTGAGCCATTACACACCTTCCTGAATTGCTTGAGCGATATAATCACCCATCTGTGCTGTCGACTTAGCTTCGCTGCGCTTATCTGCCGTTAACAGTTCACCGGTTAAGTAACCATTTGATAATGCTTTGGTGACTGCACGCTCAATAGCGTTTGCTGCATCTTCTTGCTTTAAGCTGTGACGTAACATTAATGCCGCAGATAAAATTTGCGCAACAGGGTTGGCAATGCCTTGACCTGCAATATCTGGCGCACTACCGCCTGCGGGTTCAAATAAACCAAAACCGGTGCTGTTCATACTAGCTGATGATAATAAGCCCATCGAGCCGGTTAACATGGCAATTTCATCTGATAAAATATCACCAAATAAGTTTGAACATAACATCACGTCAAATTCGTCAGGACGACGTAACAGCTGCATAGTCGCGTTATCAATATAGATGTGCTCTAAGGTCACATCCGGAAAGTCTTTAGCAACCTCTTCAACAACCTGACGCCATAAGACTGAGCACGCTAACACGTTAGCTTTGTCTACCGAAGTCACTTTGTTTTTACGGCCACGGGCGGCTTCGAATGCAATGCGGGCAATACGGCTGATCTCGCGGCGACTATAGCGCATGGTATCAAACGCTTCTTCGTCATCACCTTCACCTTGACGACCTTTTGGTTTGCCAAAGTAAATGCCTCCTGTTAGCTCGCGCACGCACAATACATCAAAACCACGGGCTGAAATGTCACTGCGCAGTGGTGACATATGCTCTAAACCATCGTGTAATTTTGCTGGGCGTAAATTACAAAATAGCTCAAAATGGCCCCGTAATGGTAATAATGCGCCACGTTCTGGCTGATCATTAGGCGGTAAGTGTTCCCATTTAGGGCCGCCAACACTGCCAAATAAAATCGCATCAGCGGCTTCACAACCTTTTAAGGTAGCGTCAGGCAAAGGACAACCATGATTATCAATCGCGATGCCGCCAACATCATATTCGGTGTAGCTAATATCCAATCCAAAACGTGTTTCTACAGCACTTAACACTTTACGTGCTTCAGCCATTACTTCTGGACCAATACCATCACCCGACAAAACTGCTATTTGATAACTCATACGCCACCTAACTCCCTTTCTTTATGGATCTGCTGTTTAAAATCAGCCACTTTATCTGCGCGATATACTAAATTCATCACATGCACTAACGCTTGTGCTGAAGCTTCAACGACGTCTGTTGCTAAACCCACACCGTGGAACATTTGTTCGTTATATTTAGCGGTAATATCAACTTGTCCTAGTGCATTTTGACCTTCGCCTTTTGCACTTAACTTGTAATTGGTAATATTGATTTTACGTTCTGTTGCTCTGGCAATGGCATTATAGGCCGCATCGACAGGACCATTACCTGTGGCAGCCTCAGTAATATCTTTACCGTCAACAGCAATACGTACCGTGGCTGTCGCTACACCTTCTGTAGAATCTGAATGCACCATCATGTGCTGAAGCTGATACTTATCGTCGTCTTGCGCTTGCGACTCCATAAACACCAAGGCTTCTAAATCGTAATCGAATACCTGACCTTTTTTATCCGCTAGGGTTAAAAACTGCTCGTAAAGGCTGTCCATATCATAATCGCTTGGCTGATAACCCATTTCTTCCATGCGATGTTTAATCACATGACGGCCTGAGCGCGAGGTCATGTTTAAGTTGTTACGATTAAGACCGATACTTTCTGGCGTCATAATTTCGTAGGTATTTTTTGCTTTTAGCATGCCGTCTTGATGAATACCTGACGAGTGCGAAAATGCATTAGTACCGACAATCGCTTTGTTTGCTTGAATAGGCATATTGCAAAGCTGACTCACTAACGACGATGTACGGTGGATCTCTTTAGCATTAATACCGCAATCCAAATCAAGTAAACCTTTTCGGGTTGCCAGGATCATCGCGATTTCTTCTAGTGAGCAGTTACCTGCACGCTCACCAATACCATTAATAGTACATTCAATTTGGCGCGCGCCCATTTCAACCGCGGCAATCGAGTTAGCCACCGACAAACCTAAATCATCATGACAATGCACAGAAATAACTGCTTGGTCGATATTGGGTACGCGATTAAAAAGCGTTTTAATAATGCCACCAAACTCACTTGGCACGGTATAACCAACGGTATCAGGGATATTAATGGTACGAGCCCCAGCTTTAATCGCTTCCTCAACCATACGGCACAAATTATCTATTGGCGTACGGCCAGCATCTTCACATGAGAACTCAACATCATCGGTAAAACGTCTGGCGTATTTAACCGCATTAACGGCCATTTCTAATACATCATCGAAAGAACGTTTTAATTTACTTTCGACATGAATCGTCGAGGTAGAAATAAAAGTATGAATACGGAACTGATCAGCAACTGATAAAGCTTGTGCGGCGGCATCAATGTCTTTTTCAAGCGCACGAGATAGCGCACACACACGACTGTTTTTAATGGTTTTAGCAATAGTTTGCACTGAGTGAAAATCGCCAGGAGACGACACAGGAAACCCCACTTCCATCACATCAACGCCCAAACGCTCAAGAGCCAACGCAATTTGCAGCTTTTCTTTAACGGTTAAGCTCGCGGCAAGTGCTTGCTCACCATCACGTAACGTAGTATCAAAAATTATGACTCTATCGGACATCGAATTTCTCCATCGACCATCTTGTATGTATTTAACCTAACTGCAAACATCACAACTGGCTCGTTTCAAAAGGGCTATAAACAAAAAACCCCGCGGCTATTAGCGCGGGGTTTGTGTATGCTGAATAATTTATCTCGCATGTAACACAAAGGACTCCGCGCAGTCTATGCGAGAGAGGAGAAGGAGTCCGAGTAAAATCGATTGTGTGTTCATGGTTTTAGTATTCACTTAAAATAATTTTATATTCACATTACGTAATATTGAGTAAATAAATATTCTGTATACATTTTTCTATAGTTAATATTTAACGCGAGCTGGCTCCGCTGTCAACCCTAAATTACTCAACTTGAGAAAGATTACGACGTACTAGTACCTCATTACACTCAGCACATGCAATCTCGCCAGGGCTCAGAGGGCATATTTTTATCATAAGTAGCTAACAGTGCTAGATCAAAATTTGTGAACTTAAGTGGCTGCATCGTTTATATATTTATGTATCCACGATTAAAAAATCGTATACTTCAAGCAACCCAATTTGAGTAGATGTAACCGATGACCCGTTCGAAAGAAGCCAATAAATATAAATTTAATCGCATTATGAGCTTTATGGTTAGTTTATTGCTTTTTACCATCGCGGCACCGGCATTATCTCTGCCTTCGCAAGAGCTATTACTCAGTGACGACATCGTCCAGAAAACTCAGTCACTCAATGTCAGTGAACAATTGGATGTGATTAATAGTATTAACTCGCAAAAATCAGAAGATGCAAGAACACTCTTAACAGAGCTTGAACGCCAACAAAGCACTCAATCTTTTAGTAACATAGAAACCTTGCGATTAAGCTTACTGCGTTGCTTTAATTTACTCGAGTTTGGTGAGTTCAGTCAGGCAATCACGCTTGCCAAGCAAGGTGAAACCAATGCACGACAATTAAAATACGATGTTGCTAGGCCTTATTTTATTCAGTGCGAAGCTTCTGCAAATCAAAGCCTTGGTAATGTATTGCAAGAGCAACGTCTGACAGAAGAAGCATTGAGACTAGCAAGGCGATATTCTGAAAAACAAGCTATTGTTAATAGCCTGTATTTACGCAGTAGACAAAATACAAGCTTAGAAAATTACAACCAATCGATTGAAGATTTACGCTTAGCATTAGATATTTTTGATGAAGCACAAGAACAATTTCAGCAATGGTATTTACTGCCAAAGTCATTCGTACAGCAGGAAATATCAAATGTTTTTTTCTCGATGGGTGATATTAAAGAATCACTCCATTTTGCTGAAGTAGCAGCAAATGATTCATCAGCATTTGGTAAGCTTAACTTTGCATTTGCAGTTAATTTGGCGCGCATAAACATAGAAATAGATAATAAATCAGACGTATTACTATATTTACAAAAAGCAGAAGCTGAAAATAACAGAAACATAGTCGAACGAGATTTAGCTGTTGGTAATGCGCTACTTGCCGCTATCAACTCTTATATTGGAAATAACGATAAGGCTGAACAACAAGCATTATCAAGTATAAAAGCCTTTACCAAATTCAAGGAGCCGCTATATGTCATGCGTATAAAACGGACATTAGCCAAGATTTATCTCGCGCAGAAAAAAGATACTCAAGCAATATCATTGCTCAATGAGATTATCGAGCAAGCTAACGAACTTAAACAATTTTCCGATCTGGAAGAGTTTACTCAGATCATTAGTGAATATTATGCAGCAAACAATCAGTTTGAATTAGCTTATCAATTTCAGGTGCAACGCTTTGATGCAACCAAACAAGCCACCGCTAAACTCAATAGCGCTCACTTTATCCAGTATCAAGCCCGCTTAGCAGAGCAAAATAACCCCCAACCTATCGATGAAGAACCAATATCTAATATGAATCAAAATCTTGCGATTACCGCATTGATTATCTTATTGTTATCGATTGGTTTGGTACTCTTTCTAACTAAAAAACCACAAGCGGTATTAGTCGACAAAAAAGAAGAAACTCAACAACAACGGATTGACAATGCACTGCTCAATGCCAAACAAGGTCATTATCAAATGAGTATGCTACTGGTTAATATCAATCGTATCCGTCAGGTGGATATTCCCTATGTTGAACAGCAGTTTCAATTGGCATTAAGAGAGCAAGATCTGCTATTTCGCCATAGCCTCGATGAGTTAATTATTTTGTTGCCCCACACATCATCTGCCGGGGCAACTAGAGTCATGCATCAAATAGAACAGATACTCAGCAATTGGAAAAGCGATGTTAAAACCAGTATCGGTCTGGCGAGTTTACAACAGTTAGACACATTTGAAGTCTTGATGAAGCGAGCGATATTAAATCAATTGAGTAAAATGAAACCACAAGAAACCAAAGTCACTTAACTGACACTTGACCATTACACACGCGTATTTAAAGCATAAAGGCTAAGCGTTAGCCTTTTGTTAAATAGTCACTGATCTCATCTAAAAACTCACCGCCAAAACGGTCAAGTTTTATTTGGCCAACACCGTTTACTGCAAGCATTTCACCAGGGCTGGTAGGCAGCATGGCTGACATTTCAGCCAGCGTAGCATCGTTAAAGACCAAATACGGTGGAATGTCATGTTGCTCAGCGAGCTCTCGGCGCAAGAGTTTTAATCGTGCAAATAATTTACGATCGTACTGCTGTACCGCGCGGGTATTCGGTTTACGCTTAACATCGAGTAGCTGGATCCGCGGCTCAGCCAACATTAAGGTCATTTCAGCTTTTAAAATTGTTCTTGCTGCTGGGTTTAAGCGAATACTTGAACCTCGAGTAATATCCTGACTCGCCAACCCTAAGTGAATTAACTGCCTCAACACACTGACCCAATGTTCTGTCGATTTATCGGCACCGATCCCCCAAGTGGTTAATTTGTCATGGCCTCTATCAACCACATTTGCGGCTTTAGAACCTCTGAGTACATCAATTACATGGTGAATACCAAAGCGTTGTTGTAAGCGATAAATACACGACAATACTTTTTGGGCATCTTCGGTGCCATCGTAACGTTTAGGCGGGTCCAAACAAATATCGCAGTTACCACAAGGCTCAGATGCCACCTCATCAAAATAATTCAGTAATACCTGACGGCGACAGGTTTGCGCCTCAGCAAAAGCAGCCATAGTGTGTAACTTATGAAACTCAACTTGTTGCTGCGGACCGGGCTCTGATTGCTCAATTAAATGCCTCACCCGACCAATATCGGCAGGGTCAAACAACATGTACGCTTCTGCTTCTAAACCATCTCGTCCCGCTCGGCCGGTTTCTTGATAATAAGCTTCAATGCTTTTAGGGATATCGTAATGCACCACAAAGCGCACATTTGATTTGTTAATTCCCATACCAAAAGCCACCGTGGCAACCACAATATCAATCTGATCTTTTAAAAATTTGTCTTGTGCATCAGCACGCTCATCTTGGCTCATCCCCGCATGATATGCTTGAGCATTAAATCCTTGTAAACGCAGGCGCTCTGCCACTTCATCCACTCGGCGGCGACTACTGCAATATACAATACCGCTGGCACCATTTTGTATCGTGACAAACTGACGCAACTGGTTGGCTGCATTTAATTTTTCAGCCACGGTATAACGAATGTTTGGACGGTCAAAACTTGATAATAAGGTATACGGAGCAATATTTAAGCGCTCACAAATACTGAGTCGTGTCGCTTGATCTGCGGTGGCAGTTAATGCCATTAACGGAATATACGGAAAATACGCTTTTAACTGCCCAAGGGCTGCATATTCAGGCCTAAAATCATGGCCCCACTGGCTGATACAATGTGCTTCATCTACCGCAAACATCGAAAGTTCAACAGATTGCAAACGCTCAATAAAGTCTGGACGCAATAATCGTTCCGGCGAGACATACAAGAGTTTTATCTCACCTGCATGCAGTTTACGAAGCACTTCAGCACTTTGCTCACGCGGTAAAGATGAATTGAGATACGCTGCAGCCACACCGCTTTGCAACAAACTGTCTACTTGGTCTTTCATTAATGAAATCAGAGGCGATACAACGACTGTCACACCCGGCAAGACTAAAGCGGGTAACTGGTAGCACATACTCTTACCGCCACCAGTAGGCATTATCACTAAGGTGTCTTGGCCTTGTAAACTGCGCTCAATCACTTCTCGCTGCCCTTCACGAAAGGCACGATAACCAAATACCTGCTGTAAACTGGCCGATAACACATCCTGCTCTGCAGCTGTATCAAGAGTTGGGCTTGGCGTTGAAGTCAGATTATCCATTCACACTATGATGTCATTTAAAGGATGGTCATTTTAAAGCACTCAGCCACAGATGTCTTGAAGCAAAGTGCAATTGCTACAATTAACACGCCAATGATGATTGAGTATTGAACACTTTAGCGTTAGATTAAATACTCTATGCGCATTGAAAATACATACAATAATAAATCAACCTGAGCACGGGATAAGGGATGAATTTATACTGTTTAAAATCAACATGTTATCTACCATCACTTTCAAGCTTGTCATTTGTTCTGCTAACAAGGCGAATTGACGCGTCAATAGCTAGCCTATTGTAAGTCGATTCAACGCAGTTAGCAGGGCAAAGGACTGTTTGAAAGGCGTTTATTATCCCGAGCTCAGGTTAAATACGACAAGGATTGCCCATGACTTCATCTATTCAAGATAAAGCCTTACAACAAGTTGCAGAGATTTTTGATAAACACGTACCATTCCATAATTTACTCGGATTAGACATTAAACATTACGACATTAATGGGGTTGAGGTCGTAATAAAAATGAAACCCGAACTGATTGGTAACATCCATCAAAACATTCTTCATGGTGGCGTTACCGCAACGTTACTTGATGTAGTAGGTGGTCTAACCGCCTTTGCGGGGCTTGTTGCCAGCCGTGATGACTGGACAATGGAAGAATTACAACAACGCTTAACCACCTTAGGCACCATTGATATGCGGGTTGATTTTTTGCGCCCCGGTCGCGGAGAAATATTTACCGGTACCGGCACAGTGATTAGGGCGGGCAACCGAGTATCGGTTTGCCGAATGGAATTACATAATGAGTTAGGCACTCATATTGCTTTTGGTACAGGCACTTATATGGTGGGTTAATTTAACATCGGCAATGTATCTACGTCATTGCCACGTTAAACTGACAGCTAACCAATAAAAACAAATCGCTTAATCACTTGTGTCATCAATAGGGGCGACCTACAATCGCCCCTCTTTTCGTTGTTGCCATTGTTGACTCACTATGCCTGATTTAGAATATCGTAAAGGGGTTTTCCTCGCGATTTGCGCTTACACCATTTGGGGTATCGCCCCTTTATATTTCAAACTATTACATCAAGTTCCAGCCACTGATATTTTAATGCACCGTGTTGTATGGTCATTTCTGTTTATGATCATTTTGATGCAATTTATAGGTGGATTCAGTCGCTTACGCCTCATTCTTAAACAGCCCAAGCAACTACTCATTTTGCTCACAACTTCGATATTAATCGCAGCAAACTGGCTTATTTTTATCTGGGCAGTCAATAACGACCACATGCTGGATGCAAGCTTAGGTTATTTTATTAATCCATTGTTTAACGTATTGCTAGGCATGGTGTTTCTCGGCGAACGCTTACGTAAATTACAATGGGTTGCGGTTACATTAGCGAGTGTGGGTGTCCTGGTGCAGTTAATCTCGTTTGGTTCAATTCCGTTGGTGTCTTTGGCCCTTGCAGCAAGCTTTGGTTTTTATGGTTTACTGCGCAAAAAAGTCAATATTGATGCAAAATCTGGCTTACTGGTTGAAACGGCTATTTTATTACCGGTTGCACTCGGTTACTTATTGGTCACGTTAGACAGCTCACCTGTTAGCATGTTAACCAATAGCCTTAACCTCAACTTACTGTTAGTGGCTGCGGGTATTGTCACCACCATCCCACTTTTATGTTTTGCCGGTTCGGCGGTCAGAATTCCATTTTCTATTTTGGGTTTCTTTCAATACATTGGCCCTAGCATCATGTTCATTCTTGCGGTGAAACTGTTTAATGAGCCTTTTGACATTGAAAAAGGCATCACTTTTTGTTTTATCTGGGGAGCACTGGTGATATTTATTGGCGACATGGTACTGCAACGCCAGCGTCGTCATGTGGCCACTAAAAAAGCGGCTGCAGTGAAGATTTAATCAATAGGTTGTTTGGACTGTGCGCTAGCATGCAACTTTGCTAGCTCTTCATCTGCATCGATTACGCTAACCAAAATCACTCTATCTTGGCTTATTGGCAACAGTATAACTTGCACAGGATCGGTGACAGACAGCAAGGCTTTAACGCCATTATTTAATGAAAACCAACCCAGAGCATACCCAGGCAAGCCCAAACCATTTGTTCGCCACTTAGCAGCGTATTCAGGCTCTTCAATCAGGTTAACTACACGCGCTTGTGCAAAATCAACGTGGTCAGTATCTATCTCATTCGAATACAGTGGAATATTTACCCGCAACAGTTTGTTATCCCAAGAAATATTACTGCTAAATGATTGATATAAAATAAAGACAAATAAGGCCATTAGCGGCAACATGATGCCTAAAGTAAGATATTTAGCATTACTCGGAATGGGTTTCACAAAAATAAAGACGGTTAACGCGAGCAAACCTAATAATACTGCAATAACGCTGTTTATCGCCCCTGAATCAAGTGGCGTTAACGCAATAACATCCATAAGTCCTCCTCGGTAAAGCTCATATTATACCGCTCACTTTCGTTTATTTTACCTATAAAAAATGCCGGAATAACCGGCATTTTATGGTGTGTATCAATTATAAATCGAGCGCTAGAATTTTTGAACGACGCTGATAGTTGTACAATTGTTTTTTCTTGTTTGGTAACTCTTCAACATCAACAATATTAAAACCGTGCTCTAAAAACCAATGGATACTGCGAGTCGTTAATGCAAACAAACGTGAATAACCACGCACTCGCGCTTGACCAATAATGTTATTCAATAAGATGCTGCCTCGGTCGGCATCACGATAATCAGGATGCACCACTAAACACGCAAACTCACCGGCATTATCTTCTTCAAATGGGTATAGCGCAGCGCAACCAATAACTAAGTTATCGCGCTCAACTAACATAAACTGCTCAATTTCCATTTCAAGCTGCTCACGAGAACGGCGCACTAAAATACCTTGCTCTTCTAATGGACGAATTAAGTTTAAAATACCACCTATATCACTGATCGTGGCACGGCGTAAACGCTCTGCACTTTGTGTCACAATCTGAGTACCAATACCTTCGCGAGAAAACAGCTCTTGCAGTAATGCACCATCGTCTAAATAGCTCACTAAATGACAACGTGGCACTCCACGACGACACGCTTCTACACTGGCCTTTAAAAACGCCATAGTGCCTACCGTTGTATGATCATCTACAGACATGGTTTTTAGCATTTCTTCGATGTCATCAGGCATTAACTCAGCAATCACTTCGCCATGTTTGCCGATGAGGCCGTTAGTATCACTAAAACCAATAATTTTGTCTGCTTTAAGCTTAATGGCGACTTGAGTTGCCACTTCTTCAGCGGTGAGGTTAAAACTTTCACCCGTAACAGAAGCCGCTATCGGCCCCATCAACACAATGCCGTTATTGTCGAGTTGACGGCGCAAACCCTGCGCATCAATACGACGCACCTTACCACTCAAACAAAAATCAACACCGTCATCGACACCTAGAGGCTGTGCAATAACAAAATTACCACTCACTACGTTAATTTGTGCATTTTGCATTGGCGTATTGCCTAAGCTCATCGACAATCTTGCAGTAATATCAAACTGAGTCGCACCGGCTACCTGCTTAATGATTTTTAAAGTATCTTCATCCGTAATGCGGATGCCATTATGGTATGCCGGCGCGATACCCGCAGCCTTCAGCCCTGCATCAATTTGCGGCCTAGCACCATAAACTAATACCACTTCAATCCCGAGTGAATGCAACAAAGCAACATCATTTAAAATGCCGCGAAATTGCGGATGCGCTAATGCTTCGCCACCTAACATGACGACAAAAGTTTTACCTCTATGGGCATTAACATAAGGAGCAGAATGACGAAATCCATCAACCAGTTCAGTGGTTCTCACAGGCAAATTCACCTCGGTAATTAGTTTGGTGTTAGTCATACTTGCAACCTGAGTGCAGTTACAAGCCAGAATGTAGTATAGAATAATGATGGTATTGCATTTTAATTCACTTTTAAAGCATTTTATTTCACATTAAACAAAAAATAGTTTGTCCGTTAAGTGTGAAAAAATCATTACAGCCATAACGTTAGTTTAACTGAATGCACTATCTTGCTTTACGCACTTTTGCTCTCTCAAACAGCATAAACTTTATCATACCAATCATTATTAGAATATGATCTATTTTAGACTGCGCCACTAGGGCCGGTATAATGAAAATGACTGTAGGTGTATTAACCTACATCAAAGGCATTTGAAGCAGTAATGGGTCTAGTGGCATTGCCCCGAAGGGCGAATTTATCAGCATTGTCTTCTTTGTTAACGTACAACTGCATGGATAATTTTCGCTAAAAGAGCACAATCTAATGTGGATTGGTGTCAGTATAGCTTACTTTTCTTTAGGCATAAAAAAAGCCCCAATGAAGGGGCTTTTTTAAGAATCAAAAATCAATTACTTGATTTTAGCTTCTTTGTACATAACGTGCTGACGAATAACTGGATCAAATTTCTTGATTTCCATTTTCTCAGGCATGTTACGCTTGTTCTTTTCAGTAGTGTAGAAGTGACCAGTTTTAGCACTAGATACTAATTTGATCTTCTCACGATTACCTTTAGATTTAGCCATTTTCTATTATACCTTCTCGCCACGGGCACGAAGTTCAGCAACAACAACTTCAATACCTTTCTTATCGATAATACGGATACCTTTAGTAGATACACGTAGTTGTACGAAGCGTTTTTCTTCTTCTAACCAAAAACGGTGGTTTTGTAGGTTAGGTAAAAAACGACGACGAGTCGAATTTTTAGCGTGCGAACGGTTGTTACCAACCATTGGCTTCTTGCCAGTTACTTGGCATACTCTTGACATGTCAATCTTCTCCAAAACAAATTTTTAACGCTCGAGCATTAATGTGCCTCGTATGGCCGTCGCCCGAGGCACAAAGAGGGCGCATTTTATACACGATTGACCATATAAGATCAAGCAGTGTTTATACAATCCATCCTCGCTCGGCAAAGGAGACTATCTCCTGATCACCTACAACCATATGATCTAACAAAGAAACATCTATGGTTGCCAATGCATTTTTTATTCGCTCAGTTATTCGCCGATCAGCCTGACTTGGCTCTGCAATGCCAGACGGGTGATTGTGACACACTATCACCGCTGCTGCTTTTTTCTCCAACACAAGGCTAATAACCTCGCGAGGATAAACAGAAGCGGAATCGATGGTGCCACGAAATAATTCTACAAATTGAATGACTCTATGTTGGGTATCCAACAATAGTAAGGCGAACACTTCATAGGATCGGTCTGCTAATTGTCTCATTAAATAGTCCCGAGTTAAATCAGGATTTGTCAAAATTTGCCCTCTTTGTAGATTTTCATGCGCAATTCGCTTAGAAATCTCGGCTGCAGCCTGTAATTGAGCATATTTTACCGGCCCAACACCGGCTAATTTGCACACTTGGCTCTTCGATGCACTTAACAAGCTTCGTAAACCACCAAACTGATTTATCATTTCGCGGGCTAAATCCACTGCATTTTGACCCGCAAGACCATTTCGTAAAATCACCGCTAATAATTCAGCATCAGACAAATGCCCTGCACCATTTAGTAATAACTTTTCTCGCGGTCCCTCACCTTGAGGCCAATCTTTTATACCCATGTATGCTCCTTGTTATCTTAAAGACGCCATACCCTCGACGAATTCAACCAAGTTGCATAAATTCGTTACTACTACGCCAATACTGAATTGATGTGCCTTTAAAAACCCACGTTGAAATCATGACATCTTCTTAATGGGTGGCACGCTCTCAATTATTTACACTCTCTTATAATCAGTTACACAGTATGGTCGATATTTTTGAGATTGGATCCACGCAAATTGTCACAGGTTTGTGATATTGTTAGCCGCAATTAGGATAGAGTCGGATAATGCACAACATGCTGACAAATAAAAAAGTACTACTCGGAATTGGTGGCGGCATTGCTGCGTATAAAAGTGCCGATCTTATTCGTCGCTTAAAAGAACGCGGCGCAGATGTACGAGTCATCATGACCCAAAGCGCCATGAAATTTATTACACCATTAACGATTCAAGCGCTTTCAGGCCATCCTGTTGCCTCTGATTTGCTCGATCCTGCTGCGGAAGCCGCAATGGGGCATATCGAACTGGCACGCTGGGCAGACGTAGTGTTACTCGCTCCTGCTACAGCAAATTTAATGGCACGTATTAATGCCGGCATGGCAGACGAGCTACTCACCACCACATGTTTAGCCACGAGTGCGCCAATCATTGTGTGCCCCGCCATGAATCAACAGATGTATCAAAACATCGCTACCCAAGAGAACATGGCCAATCTAGCCCGCAAAGGCTTAATCATTTGGCAGCCAGCCTCAGGCAACCAAGCCTGTGGTGAAGTCGGCCCAGGTCGTATGCAAGAGCCCGTCGCCATAGCCGAACAACTGGTGCAGTTTTTTGGGCCAAAGTCTTTACAAGGTCATAAATTATTACTCACCGCAGGGCCAACCCGTGAGGCAATTGACCCGGTGCGTTATATTTCAAACCACAGCTCTGGCAAAATGGGCTTTGCTCTGGCACAAGCCGCTGCAGAAATGGGCGCAGAAGTGACACTCGTCTCAGGGCCGGTCAATCTTGCCACACCAGTCGGTGTTAAGCGTATTGATGTGGGTTCTGCACAACAAATGCTCGATGCCGTAATGCAACAAGTTGAACAACATGATATTTTTATCGGTTGCGCCGCAGTAGCAGACTATCGAATTGCCGATGTCGCCGATCAAAAAATTAAAAAATCGGCAGAAGAAATGCAGCTTGCGCTGGTGCGTAATCCTGATATCTTAGCCACGGTAGCTCAGCACACAACACGACCTTTCACCGTCGGTTTTGCCGCTGAAACGAACGACGTAGAGCAATACGCTCGCGGTAAACTACAGCGTAAAAAGCTGGATATGATTGCCGCTAACGATGTCTCTATTCAAGGCTTAGGCTTTAATGCCGATAGCAATGCACTACAAGTATTTTGGCAAGACGGCAGCCAACAACTGCCCGCAACAGACAAACTCACACTGGCGCGCCAATTACTCACATTGATAGAACAACAACTAAAAAAATCATGAAAACACCCATTGAACTAAAAATTCTCGACTCGCGTATTGGCAGTGAATTTCCGCTGCCAGCTTATGCTACTCCCGGTAGTGCAGGCATGGACTTACGCGCAATGACTGACACGGCAATGGTCATAGAGCCAGGACAAACCGTATTAATTCCAACAGGTATCGCCATTCATGTGGCCGACCCAAGCTTGGCAGCAGTAATTTTACCGCGCTCAGGCATGGGCCACAAAAACGGCATCGTGCTGGGTAATTTGGTCGGTTTAATTGACTCCGATTACCAGGGGCAACTTATGGTGTCATGTTGGAACAGAAGTGATAAACCATTCACACTCGACATTGGCGATCGTTTAGCCCAATTAATGTTTGTCCCTGTTGTACAAGCAGAATTTAACCTAGTGGATGAGTTTAATAGCTCAGATCGTGGAGAAGGCGGATTTGGTCACTCTGGTACCAAATAACCTTTTCAAGTAGTCACTGAGCCAAGGAACACATCATGGCCGAAAGCCCAAAAATAAACCGTCGTGAACATATTTTACAATGCTTAGCCCAAATGCTTGAGACCAGCCCAGGTCAACGGATCACCACCGCTAAGCTTGCCGCCGAAGTGGGCGTGTCTGAGGCCGCACTGTATCGACACTTCCCCAGTAAAGCGCGAATGTTTGAAGGTCTGATTGAGTTTATTGAAGACGCGATTCTCTCGCGGTTAAATATCATCATGGACGAAGAAAAAGACACCATGACCCGCTGCCAATTAGTATTACAGCTATTGTTGGTGTTTTCTGAACGAAACCCGGGGATTTCTCGCGTATTAAATGGCGATGCACTGCTAGGTGAAAACGAGCGCTTACGCAGTCGAATCGACGTGTTATTTGCCAAAATAGAAACCCAAATAAAACAAATTCTACGCGAAAAAACCTTACGTGAAGGAGTAGGCTTTAACATCGACGAAGCCATACTGGCCAATCTATTGTTAGCGTTTGCCGAAGGCAGAATTTCACAGTTTGTCCGCAGTGAATTCAAACAAAAACCCACACTGCATTTTGATGAACAATGGACCTTTATTCAGCAACAATTGTTGAGAAGTTAATTGAATCATCCATTTCGTTTCTTTAATGCTGAAACCGTGAAAAATATTATGACATAACGCTTAAGTGTTTAATCAACAAAAGCCGATACTTGAGTAGAAGGATCGGCTTTTTTATTGGCTGCGGTATTAATTTACAGCGAATCGCGCTATTCTCCTTTTCCCCTATGGGGCAGCCAAGTGGGTGTTAATCTACACTCATACAAACAGTGATATCGAGTCGTTGGAGGATATATGGCACTCAGTGAAGCCGCAATTAAAGTACAAGCAGCGCTAAAAGATCGTGGGTTAGAAACCCCGATGCTGCCAAAAACTTCCACGCCTGAAGAACGTAAAGTCAAAATTGAACACCATATGCGTGAGATTTTGACCTTAATGTCACTCGATTTAACTGATGACAGTTTGGCAGACACGCCACGTCGCATCGCCAAAATGTATGTTGATGAAATCTTCTCGGGGCTCGATTACGAAAACTTTCCAAAAATCACCGTCATTGAAAACAAGATGGGGGTTGATGAAATGGTGCGTGTACAAGACATCAGTCTTACCAGCACCTGCGAACACCATTTAGTGACCATTGATGGATTCGCGACTGTGGCTTATTTACCGCGAACTAAAATTATTGGCTTGTCTAAAATTAACCGAATCGTGCGCTTCTTTTCCCAACGTCCGCAAGTACAAGAGCGGTTAACCCAACAAGTGTTAGTGGCGCTGCAAACCTTGCTTGAAACGAAAGACGTAGCGGTAAAAATGGATGCGGTACATTACTGCGTTAAATCTCGTGGGGTAATGGACTCAACCAGTTCAACCACCACCACGGCACTTGGCGGTATTTTTAAGTCTAACCCTGCTACCCGTGCTGAGTTTTTACACCAAGTGAAATAGCGTACACGGATTACGGATTACGGATTACGGATTACGGTAAAAAGTGTAATAAAAAGCTGCATCAATATGACTATTGTGCAGCTTTTTTAATTTTCCAGCCTCAGCGAATCAGTTTGTCTACACTAAATTCCGTATTGCTCGCGATATGAGCGAACAGAGGCTAATTCAGCTTCCATTCCTGGTTTTTCAGACAAGTAATTAATTAAATCAGCTAACTTAATAATCGACACAATCTCACAGCCAAAATCGCGTTCAACTTCTTGAATCGCCGACAGCTCGCCCTTGCCTTTTTCTTGGCGATCAAGTGCAATCAATACGCCAGCAAGCTGGGCGTTATGCGCATTAATAATTTCCATCGACTCGCGAATCGCCGTACCAGCAGTGATCACATCGTCCACCAGCATCACCTTACCTTTGAGCTCACTGCCGACTAAACTGCCGCCTTCGCCGTGGGTTTTAGCTTCTTTGCGGTTAAAGCAGTATGGAATGTCAACATCGTGATGATCGCACAGCGCAACGGCTGTAGTTGTGGCAATCGGAATACCTTTGTATGCTGGGCCAAATAACAAATCGAACTCAATGCGCGAGTCCATTAACGCCGCAGCATAAAAGCGGCCTAAACGCGCTAAGTCTTTACCCGTATTGAACAATCCAGCATTAAAAAAGTACGGACTCGTACGACCAGATTTAAGGGTAAACTCACCAAAACGTAACACTTGGCGGGCTAAAGCAAACTCAATAAATTCGCGTTGATAGGCTTTCACGGTTATTCCTCTTCATCAAATTTTAGATTAAAAAAAAGGACCGTAATCGGTCCTCATTTTTCAACAGCATATTAACTTAATGCGGCTTTTTGCACATCGACAATTTCGCGAATACTGTTTTTAGCTAACACTAACAACTCAAGTAACTCTTCATGGCTAAATGGTTCGCCTTCTGCAGTGCCTTGAATTTCGATAATCTTACCGGTTTCAGTCATCACAACGTTCATGTCAGTTTCAGCAGCGCTGTCTTCAATGTATTCTAAATCACTGATCGCTTCGCCTTTGTAAATACCCACACTCACTGCAGCAATTAAAAACTTAAGTGGGTTAGCTTTAATAATACCTTTACCACGTGCCCAGTTAAGCGCGTCAACTAACGCCACACAAGCACCAGTAATAGCAGCAGTACGTGTACCACCATCAGCTTGAATAACATCACAATCGATAACGATAGTGTTTTCACCTAACAACTTCATATCAACGGCTGAACGTAATGCACGGCCAATTAAACGTTGAATTTCTTGAGTACGGCCAGACTGCTTACCACGAGCCGCTTCACGGTCCATACGGCTGTGCGTTGAACGCGGTAACATGCCATATTCAGCAGTAACCCAACCTTGACCCTGGCCTTTAAGAAAACGTGGAACGCCTTCAGTGAAACTGGCTGTACATAATACTTTTGTGTCGCCAAACTCAACTAAAACAGAGCCTTCAGCATGTGCAGTAAAAGAACGCGTAATAGTAATAGGGCGAGTTTGAGCTGGTGTACGGTTACTTGGGCGCATGAAAAGTCCTGTAGTCGAATTCATATCAGATTTGAGCGCATATTATAGAGGTTCGCGACGCCAGATGCCACGACAAACCCACGCTAATCGCTATCGGTAACATGATCGTCCACTAGCGTTATCGCGGATGTTGTTGATATCGGCCAAGATAAGCCACAATTATCGCCACTAATCCTTTAATCCAACGACCTAAAACGGCTATAATCATCCCACATTTGCGTAATAACATAACAGGACACTTCATGATCCAAAGCATGACAGCCTACGCTCGTATCGAGCACAAAGCAGAATGGGGCACAGCCTCATGGGAAATTCGTTCAGTCAACCAGCGCTACCTAGAAACCTACCTGCGCCTACCTGAGCAGTTTCGTAGCTTTGAACCTGTCTTACGCGATCGCCTACGTAAACGCTTAAACCGCGGTAAAGTAGAAGTGAATCTACGTTATGAGTTAGCCGACAACAGCAGCAACGAATTGCAACTCAACCAAGCGCTAGCAAAGCAGTTATTAAGTGCTGCTAATTGGTTAAAGCAAGAAGCCGGTCAAGGCGAACTAAGCTTAACAGACGTATTACGCTGGCCTGGCGTGCTTGCCTCAGCCGAGCAAGACATGGACAGCATTGGTGCAGAACTGATGACAGCCTTTGATAATGCAATCGATCAGTTTATCGAAGCGCGCGGCCGTGAAGGTGAAGCGATTAAAGACATGTTACTGACTCGCTTAGACGGTGTAATGGAGCAAGTGAACGTTGTGCGTGAGCATATGCCAACGGTAATGAAATATCAGCGTGAAAAACTCACTAACCGCTTAGCCGATATTGCTGGTGAACTAGACCCTGCACGTATCGAACAAGAAATGGTACTCCTAGCGCAAAAGCAAGATGTCGCCGAAGAAATGGACCGTCTTGAAGCACACGTAGCAGAAGCTCGCCGCATCCTTAAAAAAGGCGGCAGCGAAGGTCGTCGTTTAGACTTTATGATGCAAGAGTTTAACCGCGAATCAAATACCTTAGCCTCAAAATCAATCAGTGCAGAAATCACTTCGGCCGCTGTTGAATTAAAAGTATTGATTGAGCAAATGCGCGAGCAGATCCAAAACGTAGAATAAACAGCTTAGTTCTAACACAATCTTATAAGCCTGTGTCATAACATTAAGCCCAGCATTTGCTGGGCTTAATTGTTTTAGATTTTAGCTACAAGTTATTTGATGCTCTGTCTAATATTCTCTCTGGTGATCCGCTTAGCCATATCCTTTATTCCGGTCAATATTGATTCACGGATATGCACTGGAAAATCTTGAGGTAACTGTGAGCTAACTTTAGTGATTACTGAGTCAACTGAATTGGCTATTTCATCCATGATGTCCGCCATAGTTACAGTATCAAAACCCACAGCCTTAGCTGTTTGAATAAAGTGCCTTGGAAAGATTTGTGCAACTTGATACTTCTTTCCTTTCGTCGCTTTTAATCCCATAGCCAACTTAGCATCCCTAATATTTAATCCTGATCCTCCTATCACTGGATACAAAGATAAAATATCGTAAAAGGGTGTTAATCGATATCCGCCACCAGCCTCGAGGAAAAGTGAAAAGTTTTTAGCATGGCCATCGGTTGCAGCTAATAACCAAAACAATACCTGAGACTTCATGAAGTCATATCGATCTTGCGCTGAATTTGTCGAACCCAATAGAAAAGACATGATCTGCTCAATACTTGGCCCTCCATGACTTTCGTATTTTTTCGCGGGTGAAAAATTTAAACTTTGGCAAAAGTCCTCTTGGGGCAAACGCATAATCCATTTACCATCAGATGAGAGCCTGCGGTCAAAGCGTTCCACAGCAAGCGCCTTAACATCACCCACCTTAATGACCGAGCATTGCGGTACATCTAAACCAAACTCCCTCACAATCATCATACATAAGTATTCATTTTCAACGCTGCCAGACATATCAAGAGTATGTGAATGACTCTGTATTGAACCTATGGGCAGCTTAATGATGTGTGTTGTCGGGGTTGCCTTAATAGGTAGCCGCCACTGTCCATCTAGATTAAGTAAGGCAGTTTTTTCTTGAGCACCTGCAATCGATATTCGAAAGTCATCTTCATCGGTTAACATGCCTAGTGGAATATCCGACTGATAACCCTTTAACACTCTTTCCAATTCTTTATCTGATAAGGGTTTAGACTCAATCTTTTTGATATCAAACGGCTGTTGATCATGTGGTACGAGTTGCAATGCACCGACACTGTCTTGGCCAACTTTTGCTAATAAATCGAATGCTTGGGTCGATTGAGCATTGTGGCGAACAACAATTCTATTTCGCACCTCTAGATTATCAGGCAGTAAATTATCAAAAAAATTGTAAACCTCATCGCCTTTATAAGCTTGCTTTCTCAGTGGCATGGATAAAGATATAGGACGACTGCTAGGGGTATCTAACCATTGCTGTTCATACTTAAACAGATGGGAGCCCGTGGTCGATTTAGTAAACTCTCCTACAAGGTATCCATTCATATAAACATCGAGGATTGCCATTACCACTCCTCATTCCATTGATGCTCTGTGGATTTAGCTTGGTCACCACCAGATTCACATTTCAATGCAGAGTTTCTCACCTTAATGTCTAATTCAAGGTTTAACGCAGATAAAATTTTGAATAACGTTTCTAACTTGGTCGAGTCAGGGTTCTGCTCAAAACTAGACACGGTATCCTGACGAATACCGACCTTACTCGCCACTTTAGTTTGCGATAGTTTCATATTCAGCCGTGCATCTTTGAGATACGTACTAAGCTGTTTTGAGTTCGTCACCTTCATAATCGTTTTACCTGTAGAGATAGTCTCACCACTACTTTACACGCTAAAGCAGGTAAATCAACATTTACACGCTACAGCCGTTAAAAATAACCTTACACGCTACAGCCGTTAAATTATCATTACACGCTATAGCGTGTAAAAAACCGTACAACGCTCGAATCTTAGTACCAACATCCAGCAATCTTATAATCAACCGCTGGTGTACTCTGCTATAAAGGTTGGCCTACAATGGCTATCACCGTGTTTTAACTCGCTTACCGCATTCAATAAAGGCTCTTAATGACCAATCCTTACTCTGCTAAACAATGGTTACAGCTAAGTATGCAGCAGCAAGGTTTGTTGCAGCCTTTGGGGTCGTTATCAGAATTGATGCAGCAATTAAGTTATGTGCAAATCGACTCTATCAATGTGGTCGAGCGCGCACATCATCATGTGTTGCACAATCGCCTAGCAGATTACTCTCCTGCCATGCTTGACGAGGCTATGAACGATAAAACCGTGTTTGAATACTGGTCCCATGCGGCGGCATATTTACCCATAGATGATTACCGTTTTAGCTTGTATCGCAAACAACAATTACAACAAGGCGATAAACATTGGTTTGAGCCTGAGCATAAAGTCATGCTCGAAGTAAAAGCCCGCATAACAGCCGAAGGCCCACTCAAAGCAAGTCAATTTACACATAATGCTGATGTTAAAAATGGATCATGGTGGGATTGGAAACCCGCTAAAAAAGCGCTTGAACAATTGTTTATTCAAGGCGAGTTAATGGTGGCTAGGCGTGATAAGTTTCAAAAGGTTTACGATTTAACCGAGCGCGTTTTACCACGAGATATAAATGCTACTGTGCCTAGTGATACCGAGTACGCTCAACATTTAATTAATCGTTATTTAGCGGCGCATGGCTTTGGCAATTTGCAGCAAATTCAGTACCTACGCAAAGGCCTTAAGCCATTACTGACCAAGACCTTGGCGCAAATGTGTGAACAAGGCGATATTGCCAGCTTTACCGATCTACACACCAAACAAGCTTACTTTTATCAGCCTAAGCTTACGTTACCCACAAGTATTCCCAACAAAGTGTGGCTGCTTAATCCGTTTGATAATTTAGTCATTCAACGGCAAAAACTTAAGCAATGGTTTGGTTTTGACTATCAAATCGAGGTGTATGTGCCTGAGGCTAAACGCCAATACGGTTATTACTCATTACCCATTTTATGGCGTGACCGCTTTGTTGGACGTGTGGATGTAAAAGCAGACCGTAAAAACCAATGCTTGTTACTGCAAAATCTGCACATTGAAACGCAAATATTGACGAACCAGCATGATGAGCCACATGACAAGGCGCATTTGGTTTCTGCACTCATTGAAGCGATTGAACACTACACTCAGTTCAACAACTGCCAACGTTGGCAGTTCTTACAATGTAACGATAAAACGATTGCCCAGATGTTACTCAAAGCAAGTCAACAGGGTATTTAACGGCCCCCTCTGAACGCCCAACACAGCTCGCCCTCACCAAGTAATAAGTGACTCAACACATTACATGCGGTTGTATGTAATGTTGTTCACGTTTTAAACATTTATTACCATCCCCGATTCAATAGCTTGAGTTAAGTCACTAACCTCAAATTCGTTGTGAGATACCTTCAAAAGGCTAAAAATAATAACAACCTACATAAATCCTAAGCGGGGAGTACACACGATGTTTTATATACACATGCTGCTGTTATTAGCGGTGATATTTGTTGGTATCCGCCATGGCGGAATCGCCTTTGGTTTATTGGGCGGCTTAGGCGTATCGGTACTGGCATTTGTATTTGGCGTTGCACCAGGTGCTCCACCCATAAGCGTAATGCTGATTATTCTGGCGGTGGTCGCGGCCTCGGCAACACTAGAAGCAACCGGCGGCTTAAACCTATTAGTCAAATTCGCTGAAAAACTATTACGCAAACATCCTGAACATATCGTCTTTTTAGGCCCACTATGTACTTATTTTCTAACCGTTCTGGTTGGTACTGGCCATTCGGTTTATCCACTTCTACCTGTTATTTACGATGTAGCCTATAAAAAAGGCATTCGTCCTGAACGCCCTTTAGCGATGGCAACTGTCGCCTCGCAAATGGGCATTACCGCCAGCCCCATAGCGGCAGCCGCTGCGGTAGTATTAGCTACAGCTGTTGATAATAATCTTGATATCAGCTTAATCGATGTGCTTATGGTGACCATTCCAGCAACCTTAATTGGTTTGCTTGTGGCCTGTACCTGGAGCTTAAAGCGCGGTAAAGATTTAGATAAAGATGAAGAGTTTCAGGCACGATTAACCGATGCTGATTTTCGTGAGGCGTTAATCGATCCACAAGATGACAATGCCGAAACACCACAAGCACAATCAACCGCTAAGAAAGGCTTAATCGTATTCTTACTGGGTATTCTGGCCGTTATCATAGTGGCCATGTTCAGTAAGGAGCTACTCCCTACAGGCGTCAGCATGTCGGTCGCAATTCAATTTATGATGCTGTCTGTTGGTGGTGTCATATTACTCGCAACCAATATATCGCCTAAAAAGATTGCCACCAGTAATGTGTTTACCGCCGGTATGACCGCGGTAATCATTATTTTTGGTATTGCCTGGATGAGTGACACCATTATTGAGCACCATAAAACCTATTTGGTGAGCGCGGTGAGCGACATTGTTAGCGTGTATCCATGGACATTTGCTATCGCGATGTTTGTGTCATCTATCTTCTTAAAAAGCCAGGCGGCAGTATTAACCATTATGCTGCCATTAGGATTTTCACTCGGCATTCCAGCACCAGTATTAATTGGTGTCCTGCCAGCGTGTTATGCCTACTTCTTCTTCCCGTTCTATCCAAGTGATTTGGCCGCAATCAGTTTCGACAGAACCGGCACCACCCACATTGGTAAGTACGTGCTCAACCACAGCTTTATTATTCCAGGCTTTATCGGCGTAATCACCGCAACATTTGTGGGTTACTTTATTTCAATGGCGATTAACTAATTTCTGCTAAGGTGTTTGGAGTTGAAGCATCAGGCAGGGAGTTAAGCGGTAAACCGCTAGTAAATTGACCCCAAAATCACTAGCATCAATAACAATGGCAGCCAACGTGGCTGCCATTATTGTTTTTAATCATTGAGAACCTAAAGACCTAAGAGCTAAAAATAAAGACCTAAAAAACTAAAATGATCTGATGTGTTATCGACAGGTTCATGGGTTAATCTGCCCACAATATCGACCGCTGCAACACGCCGTAAACCCATCCATGGGGGCTTGACGAAAACATCCTGTTTTCAACAGTTGCCTGTGCCAATATGGTTGGCTACCCGATAGCTAACTTGGCAGTCTCATGCCACATAAAATCGGGCATAGGCTCATCAAGTTGCCATGTAATATTCATCGGTTGTGACCCTGAATGTTTTATATATTTCACAAAACCAAAATTAACAAATCCCATGGTACGGCCGTTTTCATCTTTAGCTTGTTCTCGTACAAACAAAATCAATTTTCGTCCCATTTTTTCGTGCTCGATATAGCCCAAACCTCTGCCATACTCTGGTCTTGCACTATTTTGAGATTGCCAATGAAATAGCGATTCATTAATCGCGTAATCATGATACATAGTCGTCGGTGAAAATTGTTTAACAGATTTTTTCAAGGTAACAAATAGTAGTTCAACATTAAGCGCCTTAAGGACTAGAACACCTTCACGAGCTGTCGATTTTTTGCTAAAAACGCTTGCGCCACAGGCGGCGAGTATTTGCTCTCGGGTATACCTAGAATGCACTTTCAAAGATGGAATTGCTGGGATCTGCATTCCAAGTTCATTATGATGTATACGCTTAATAAGTAACGATATGACATCAAGCAGTTCAGCTTGTAACTGTGTATGCCTCAAGGCTGCTAAGCTTTGCTTTAGGCTAGTAAAGCCTAGCTCGGAGCCTGATTTATCCCAGAAATTATAATGGCACATTAATGCAAATTGGCACTGAATTGTATTGGTATCATCAAAGCTAAAATTGTCGATAATGAGCTGCTTTAAAAACTGTAAATATGAGATAGAACTGCAAGCGAACAAATGATTATTTATCGCGCGATAGTAGGCTTTAGCCAGACTCGCATCTAAATTTGGCTCATTTATTTGATTTCTATTTGCGCTGTCAACTAGTTCTAGCCAACTCATTTTTAGCCTATAAATATCTTCTAAATTAACATTTGGGTTAAAACGTAAAAAATTAACCAAGGTTAAGGTAAGCGTACTTTGGTGCTCGAAATTATTAATGAGCTGTCGCAACCTGCTAGCATTCATGGTTGCACGGCTAATATTTCGTAAAATCATTGCCTGAGCCTGTTCTTCTAACTCAATTCGGCAACCTAAAGGCAAATGAGGAAAATCACTCGTTATCTCATCTTTAATAGACTGATTAGTTTTACCAACCAGCGCGCGAAACTTTTGTGAAAAGTCATATTCATCACGAGAATTACCCACAAAATCCAATACTGTACAGCACTGTTTATCATCGGTTAAACGCAATCCACGTCCTAACTGCTGCAAAAAAATAGTTAAGCTTTCGGTTGGACGTAAAAACAATAAAGTATCGACTTCAGGAATATCGACACCTTCATTAAAAATATCCACCACGCATAATATATTCACATGACCGCTAATTAAACTTTGGCGTTTGTGTTGCCTCTCATGACTGTTATCACTCGTAAGCACATCTGCACTAATACCGGCTAAGACAAACTTCTTCGTCATGTATTCTGCATGTTCTTTGCTAACACAAAACGCCAGGGCTTTGATCTGACGAATATCAGTGACTGTATCGTTCAAGCTGCGAATAATGCGCTTCACTCTTTGCTCATTATGAGTATAAAGATGACTTAGCTCTGCGATATCATATCGCCCTTGATGCCATTTAATTTTGCGAAGATCTGTATCATCATCGATAGCAAAGTATTGGAAAGGACATAAATAGCGCTGATTAATGGCTTCGGGTAAACGAATTTCCGCAGCAATGACTCCACAAAAGTCATCTAGTATATTTTGCCCATCATGGCGCTCCGGCGTAGCAGTTAACCCTAATAAAATATTAGGACAAAAATGTGCTAGCAATCCACGATAGCTACTAGCCGCAATATGATGCACTTCATCTATCACAATATAATCATAAAAATCAGCGCTAAGTGGTAAATTGTCCAATTGCAGATTCAAGCTTTGTACCGAAGCAAACAAATGACGGTAGCTATTCGGCTTGTGCTCGGCAACCCACAATTCACCAAACTGGTTATTCTTCAATACACCACGATACGCAGACAAAGCTTGCTTAAGTATCTCCTGCCGATGAGCCACGAATAAAAAATTAGCTTCAGGATAATGTTTATAAAAGCGGGCAAAATCAAAAGCTGATATTAGGGTTTTACCGGTCCCCGTTGCTGCAACAACGAGATTTCTAAAACGCTGGTGTACTTGACGTTCAACATTTAACTGCTCAAGAATTTCTCGCTGATGTGCAAAGGGCTTTATATCAAAATGAAATGCACTGTTATCGCTACATCCACCCCTAGCTTCTCTTAGCGCCTCATGAAGTTTGTTTTTAGCCTCAATATTGCCATCAAATAATTCAAATTCACTCGATTGCCAATATGATTCAAAGGTATTAAGAGATTTATCTATAATGTGGGGAATTTCTTGAGTGGTTATTTTTAAATTCCACTCAAGGCCACTCGTCAGCGCAGAATGCGACAAATTAGATGAGCCAATATATCCAGTGTGAAATCCTGTTTCACGTAGAAATAAGTAGGATTTGGCATGCAGACGTTCGCGCTTAGTGTTGTAACTCAATTTAACTTCTGTATTTGGAAGGCTTGCTAAAAACTCCACAGCTTTAGCATCTGTCGCGCCCATATAAGATGTCGTGATTATCCGCAGGGTTTTGCCGCTTCGAGTGAACTCTTCCAGCTCATTTTTAAAAATCCGAATACCGGCCCATTTAATAAAAGACACTAACCAATAAATTTTATCCGCTGAGCGGATCTCACGCTTAAGCTCAGTGTCTAAAGAAATACCCGCGTTACTGCCACAAAACAACTCACTTTGACTTAATCCTGTCAGCGGATAAATGGCCTTCGTAAATTCAGGAAAGTCAGTTGATATCGGGTTTTTCTTTTCAAATAGCGCCGTCAGAATACGACCTTTGCTATCAAGCAAGTTTTCAGTGATCAATTGATCATCTTGAACATGATCTTTTAACCACAATACTAACTTATTTGCTAAGTCGATTTGCTCAGTGAGTTGATTTGTACCACTGGGGATTGCATCAATGGCACTCTCCATTATTTTCGTCAAAAACCTAGATAGCCAGACACTCGCCTCAGCACTCTCAAGCGGCCTTTCCCCTAAATAGAAAACATCACGATCTATGCTTTTATCTATCAGTTGAGTAATGAGCTTTTCATATATACCAACTTGTTCCATGTCGGATAAGCCTTTAAAAGTAAGGAAAATAAAAATATACCATAACAATATTGTTGCATGGACTATCTAAAATTTAATATTTATCAATTGAGTACGGTAACAGCTATCGAGTTCACTACACCAAAACATACCTTGTACTTCTACCGCCAGCGCCAGTCTTGACCAAACACTGTTGATCCACAAGTTGAGCCAAATGTCGGGTGGCAGTGGCGCGGCTGACTTTAGCGACTTTTTGATATTGGCTACTGCTTATCCCATCATTAAAGTCACCATCGAGTAACCTATTCAGCACTTTCACTTGTTCTGTGGTTAACGCTGGAGTGAGTAAGTGTTGATCAACTCGACGCCAAAACTGGGTTTTAGCAGTAGTTTGCTCAATGATATTGAGTGTGTGTTGAATAGCGTCATTTAAGGTGTCTAAAAACCACAGCAACCAAGGTGTGATATCTAAGCCACCTTGCTGGGTAGACTCTAATATTGCGTAATAGCCTTTGCGTCGCTCAAGAATACTAACTGACATTGTGTAAAAATGAATCGAGCGATGCTCAGCTTGCGCGAGTGCTAAGTCGGTGAGTAAACGCGTTATACGTCCGTTTCCATCATCAAGCGGGTGCAAGGTGACGAACCACAAATGGGCGATGGCTGCACGCACCAGCGGGTCGACGTTAGGTTGATTTCTCGATTGATTAAACCACTCAATAAACTGCGTTAAATTAAAATCTAGCGTATTGCGTGGGGGCGCTTCAAAATGAACAGTAGGTTTGTCTAAACGGCCCGATACCACTTGCATAGGCTCGTGACCACGTAACTTACCGCCAACAACAGGATTAAACCCCGTTTGGTTTTCTGGAAACAACATTGCATGCCAATCTAGAATCCGCATTAAGCTCAGCGGTTGTTGCCAGTTTTGTAGCGCATCTAAGGTGATATCTGCTAAACCATCAGTTTGCGTCGTGGTGGGATAAGGTTTTTCTTCACTCACGCCAAGCTTATTCGCCAGAGAGGAACGGACAGAAAATGCGTTAAGCTTTTCACCTTCAATAGCACTTGAATGAACAATATTGGCCAGCATGGTATCGAGTGTCCATTGACTAGCGGATTCAGAACCTATTTTACCCAGCAGCAAACCTTGGTTAAATTGAATTTGCCTCAATAATGCACTTATACGAGTATTATCCCATACAAACTCTGGCCATTGTTGTTGCTGCCAAATCCACATAATGACCTCTATTTAACTGACTAAAATATTTTTTGATGTGAACACTAAGCTATTCTACTCATAAAATGAGGCAAATAGCAATTTATTCGCCTCATACTATGAGGCGAATAAGTGTATTAATTGCCTCACAACAGTACTAGTCATCTCTATAACACGTTAAATGGCCATTTCGGTATAATCATTTACCGACTCAACAACCCCGAAGCGATAGCAAGTTAATGACATCTAAGCTGACTGATTTATCTTTATCACCACATCTTGCTGGCTCTAAACTAACGTTGAAAAGTAAAAAAACTTAGTTTGGAAAACTAAACTTTTACGGCAATGATTAACGTGCAAATGACAAAACTTAAACTTTTATAGATAATAAAGTTTGAATAATGAACAAAACACGTCAATAATCAACGTATATTTAAACCTAATCAAACCAGATGCGATAGTCGAACATGCTGAATACTAAAGCCAGAACACAACTACAGAATGCACTGCCTTTGGATATGGTAGCCACAAAACCATGGCTTGAAGCACAAGGGCTCAGCCTGCACTTTCTGGACAATGCTGTACGTAGCCGAACTTTAATTCCCCTCACCGCTGGGGTTTATGTAAGACTGGAGGCAAATCTCTCCTGGAAAGGTCTTGTTGCTTCTGTACAACGTATGTCAGATAGTCCTATTCATGTGGGCGGCTTAACAGCGTTAGAGCTTGAAGGTTTAGGGCATTATGTGTCTATCGGCGATAAACCTAAAATACAGCTTTATTCTAATTCCGCATTACCTCGCTGGCTGGACAGAATCGATATTTCAGCAGAGTTTAAATGGCATGGCACAAAACGTATATGGCCAGAAACACTGATGCACAATAGTCAATATCTACGACAAAACTCGTGGAGAGAAGCACTCCCTCCGCTTTTTTATTCTTGTCCAGAAAAAGCGATTCTTGAGCTCTTAACCACAGTGCCCCAACACACTAGTTTTGAACACGCGGATCAAATTATGCAGGGGTTGAGCAACCTTTCACCACGTAAGTTGGATGTCTTACTTAAAGCCTGCTGCAGCATCAAAATTAAACGGCTATTTCTTTGGCTGGCAAATAGACAACAACATGCCTGGTTTAAGTATCTGACACCTGAACAATATGACCTAGGAACAGGCAAGCGACTTATCGCACAAAACGGCAAACTAGAGCCAACTTGGCAAATCACTATACCCAAGGAGATGTAACCAAGATGGATAGAAAAAGCCATTACTATCGACAGGTCCAACTGTTACTACAAGTTATTCCCTTTGTTGCCCAGCACGATTGCTTTGCTCTTAAAGGAGGGACAGCAATCAATTTGTTTGTACGTGACTTTCCAAGGCTTTCCGTAAGCGTCCGGGCAAGTACGTCTTCAACTGCGCTCATCGAGCCTTTATCTTAACGACTGATAATGACATCAGGAGTTAACATGGCTACACGTTCACATCAAGATTGGGCTGCTTTGATACAACAG
>NZ_JCAYNV010000022.1:0-50358 GCF_059758055.1 Shewanella sp. MF05956
AGCAAATCATCGAATGGCGTGGAAAACCGAAACAAATACGCAGTGATAACGGTCCAGAGTACATCAGTGCGGTGCTGGCTGCATGGGCTGAAAAACACGATGTAGAACTGAAATTTATTCAGCCTGGTGTAACCCTCCCTTATATAGATCATATTTTAAGAGAGTTTTCCTCATTTAATCGCTCATATATCTTGGGCGGTAGATCATTCAGTGATTCATGTGGCCGATCATAATTATATTCTTCAATCCAACTATCTGTGATTTCCCTAACTTCAGTCAAGCTATTGAACAAATAACTGTCTAATACTTCATTTCGATAAGTCCGATTAAATCGTTCAATATACGCATTCTGCGTCGGTTTCCCTGGCTTAATAAAATCTAACTTAATGCCATGTTCTTCTGCCCAAACCTCAAGCGCGTTTGAAATAAACTCAGGTCCATTATCTTGCCTTAAGCGCTTTGGATAACCGCGATAGGCTGCGATTCTATCCAGTACACGTATAACCCGTTGCGCAGGTAAGCTTGAGTCCACTTCTATTGCTAAAGCTTCACGATGGTAGTCATCAATCACATTAAACGTTCTAAACGATTTGCCCGAAAATAAGTTATCGCTCATAAAATCCATTGACCAGCACTCATTAACTTTGGCTGGAACAGCCAGCGGCTCTGGCTTTCGAGAAGGTAAGCGCTTTTTCACTTTACGCCGTAAGTTAAGCTTTAAACCACAATAAACACGGTACACGCGTTTATGGTTCCATTTATGCCCTAAGAGTCGTAGCCGTTTGAATATCTTCCGAAACCCATAAGCCCTATGCTTCTCAGCAATATCTGATACGGCCTCAATGATGTCATTATCATCGATACTTTTACGTTGATAATAAAATGTGCAACGACTGATCCGTAATGCATCACAAGCCAACACAACTCCTAGGCCAAACTCATGAATGGCATAGTGGGCTAACACCTTCCGCTCTGCTGGCTTTATAGCTTTTTTTCAACAATATCTTTGAGTGCCATGTTTTGTAAGCTGACATCCGCAAACATCTTTTTAAGTTTGGCATTTTCGGCTTCTAATTCACGCATGCGAGTTAAATCAGAGGCTTGCATTCCACCATATTTTGATTTCCATTTGTAATAGGTGCTTTGACCGACATTATGTTTGCGGCATAACTCAGGCACAGTTAGTGCGCCTGACTCACCTTCTTTGAGGATATTGATAATTTGGCTTTCAGTAAAACGTGTCTTTTTCATGTGATTCTCCATTTGGTTTAGTGTAAATGGAAAACTCTATTTAAAACATTCTGGTTTTAAGGGAGGGAGGGTTACACTGGCAATCCACAGCAGAATGCTTATGTAGAACGCTATAATCGGACTGTGCGATACGAATTGCTGAGCCAATATCTTTGGAATAGTATTGCCGAGGTACAGGAACATGCGACACAATGGCTATGGTTTTATAACAATGAAAGACCCAATACAGCAATTGGTGGTGTCCCACCAAAGCAAAAACTGGCACTAGTGGCCTAAATATCTACTTTTGATCTCAGTTAAAAATGGGGAGATTACCCTATGAATGGCTAACTGATGGAGACGCATTGTTCTTCGATCTACACGGCGAACCAGAAGGAGATACAACTGGATATTACGAGAGTTATGTTATTGCCACGTCTGATGAGATGAAAGGGAGTTTTACCGCCCCCTTTGCAGGATCTCATGGCTGGTATTGGAAAAATAAGTCTACCACCCCTGTAACCATTAAATTACTGGTTAAAGGTCAATATAAAGTGATTGGTTTAAAATCATAAGGACAAGTAATTGAGATATTTAATTTTAATTTTAGTGATCTGTAGCGCTCTTGTCAGTAGTGATTCATTTGCACATGTAGATAGAATGAAAAGTATGGATCATTCAAGACATAGTCATATGAACGATGAAAAGGTCAAGGGTATTACAATAACAACAATACAGAAATTGACATTTAAAGACTTAGGATATGAAGTGGGCAAATTGCCTTCATCGTGGGAAAGCATAAGCACTGCCGATGTGAACATTGTAAGCACCCATGGGGGAAGCTATGTAGTGAGTGCGACTAATTCACAAACAAAAAAGACAATATTTTTTAAAATTGAAGACGATGGCGAGGTTGTTGCTATATCAGAGAGTAATGGCTTTAAATAAGCGGTAAGTAATGTAATAGTGATTGCCAAACGACTACTTCTAATTGAAGTAGTCGCAACCATTGTTCTTACTAAGTCAGGATAAGAACAAGGCGTCTAAAGGCGGCACTATCTACTTAGAAGCCTGTTGGTCATAATGGCAATTGATAACACCATCATCCTAATTGTTTACTACTACACATTATGAGAGCTTGAGTTAGTCAACTTGAAATGGTCGCATAATCATGTGAATCGCTTGGGTAATGGTGTCCCAGTGTTCATTTATTATGGAAGTTAAATAATGTTCGAAACTAGTCATAAAGATCGCTACTAACTGAAAAGTTAGAAACTAATAAAAAGCGACCGACTCATTGAGTGGTCGCTTTTTTTGCCCAGCGAAGCTGGCAAACCCGCTAGGCTGAAAGATGCCCAGATCAACCCTACTGAGGGGAAGATAATCGCAAAGGCGTTGTTAGTCAACGACAGGGTCTGAAGGAAGCCATAGGAAGTTAACAGTACACAACGCAAGTGAACCTGCTTCGGCAGTTGAGGTGGGTAAGCGTGCAAAATAACGCAAAGTCCTATACTCAGCCAGACCTAAGCTGTGTTTGAGGGTGGCATTGTTAACAGGGAGTCAGTGCAGTAACTGGGGAAGCCTGGCACTGAATCCGGATATAGACCGGAGACATTGAGTCAAGGCGAAAGCCAAGATCAATTTTAGTGTGTGGTGGCAGATGACCCCGTAGTAGTAGTGAGTTAAGCTTGGCCTGTGAAAGCCTGTAATGGTGTGGAGGACAAAAACAAGCTGACCATCAACAATGCGTTTTATGGAACGTTAACGGTCAAAAGCAGTTAAACGTTGCGAAGGGGTGAAGTACATTTTAAGTCTGTGATGAGCAGATGTTTTTTTTAGTGGTACCCAAACCGACTTGCTATCGGGGTATTCCTGCTTGGTTGATTATGGAAATAATCAACTGAAATGAGAAACCGTACAAGGGAGTAGCTTTGACAAACTTTAGTAAATTACCTGAGCTTCGGATAAGAAATTAGCTCCCCAAAGGAACTAAATGCTCGTTCCTTGATCCGATCATTCGACCAAGAGTTATTAGAAAAAGAAACGAGCATGAATAAATTAGTGAAACCTACTGTGATTTCGAGCGAAACTGGCAGAAATCCAGATCAATACAAAGAAGCTGTTTAACGACTTAAGCGACAACAGTCTTTAAAAATACAGTTTAGTTTAATTGACGAAATCAATAAGAAATGTTCTACTTTAACTTTGTGCATCTGATGGTTATTTCTTTGAAAAATAAGTTTCTAAATTTAATATTAGCGATTGCGATTGTAATACAATCGTTTGTAGCTATTGCAAATTCACAAGAAACGCATACATTAGATGTACAACATATCCAAACCGAACATTCTCACGAATATGATAGCCAAATAGTTGATAACGAATTACCAATAGAAGGTGAACATAGTGTTGAGGACTGTCATCACTGTGGACATTGTCATGGGTTTCATTCTCAATGTTTGACTCAAACTAAACCTAGTATTGATCACAATATACTAGTAACTCATCAATACCTATATTCATATCAATATGCTAATGCATACTCTGATAACCCAATAATCCCTCCTATAAGTTAACTCTATTTGAATAGCTCATTTTAGCTGAGCATCTTTATATTCTTGTCTACTTACGATTTTACTGTCGTCAGTTAACACTACCAAAATAAATATGAGTTTAATTTATGAAAATATTTTTTAAAAAAAGTATTTGCGCCATGCTATGCGTCGGTATGTTTTTAGCTATGTTAATCAATATACAAAGAGCAAATGCACAACCAACATCGACGTCTTGGCTGTCAATGCAAATAAACAAACATCCAAATATTATTGCTGCCAAAGAAGAAATGAATGCTGTTTTTTCAAATGCGGAAGGGAACAAGCAACCGCTTTATAATCCTGAACTAGAGACTGGTTATGAGCGAGAAGGTGACGCTAATAATTATTCCATTGGCATTAATCAAACGATTGATTGGTGGGATAAACGAGAAACAAAAGAGCAACAAGCTAACTTTAGCTTAACTCAAGCAAGCAAACACTTTGACTTTCTTGTTCAAGAAAAGACAGCGCAAGCTTTACAAGCGTTAATTACTTGGCAAGCAGCTAAAAAGCAAGCTTTTATAGCTCAAGAACAAGAAAAGCAGTTGGAAACCATACTTGATTTAGTTAAGGATCGTCAAAAAGCAGGTGATCTTGGACAAGTAGATGCTGAACTTACTTTTTTAAGTTTATCTCAAATGTTGAATGTTACCGCAAAAGCACAAGTTCAATTAAAACAAGCTGAAGCTCAAGTCAAGGAGCTACTGCAGGATTGGACGCCGGATAAAGAGGTTTTACCTGCGCAAGGTTTGACTATCAGCAATTATCAATTATCACCTCAATGGCTTCAACAACATCCTTTAGTTCTAGAGGCAAAAGCGCAGTGGCAAATAGCTAAAAGTAATGCTCAACTGTCAATGTTGGAGGCTAAAGCGGACCCTACTATCGGTATAAATGCAGGTAAAAATGCAGGAGACAATGTGCTTGGAGTAACGCTTTCAATGCCTCTGAACATTCGCAACAATTTTTCAGCACAAGCAAGAGCTGCGAATCAACAAGCATTAGCTGCCGAAGCAAATTTTCTCTCCATTATGCGCAAACAACGGTTTTCTATTCAATCAAGTATCGACACCTTGCTCACTTATCAAAAAAACTATCAACGTTGGCAACAATTGATGGATGGAAGAGGTAAACGTAGTGGCGACTTGCTGCAAAAGCAATGGCAAAGCGGTGATGTGAGCACTACCGAGTATTTACTCGCTTTACAACAGCGTGCTGAAGGTCTTAAAGCGGGCATAGACTTACAAAGTCAATTTCAATTAAGCCAAATAGATTGGCTATTACAAGTGGGGCAAATTAAGACTGTGCTCCAACAATTATCTCAGCCTTGATCATTAAATGTAATTTGAATAATTAATAGTCAATGAACCAATTTTGGAAAAAACATATGAATAAGCAAATTAAATTAATAACGCTGGCCGTACTTTTTTGTGGAATAACAACCATAACTACTGCGACATTTGCAAATGTTCAATCATCTGAAAAAAACGAAAAGCATGTTGAAGAAAAAGATGATGGACATGGACATGAAGCTAAAAATGAGGAGGAAGAAGGTGCGGGAGTTAAACTTTCAAAGGGGCAATTAACTTTAGCTGAAATTAACATAACCGTACTAGAGCCTCAGACGATGGCTTACAGTATTTATGCTCAAGGGGAGATAAAGGCTAATGATTATACCAGTTATTTAGTCTCGCCAAGAGTAGATTCAGTGATACTAAAACGCCATGTTGCTTTAGGTGATCATGTTGAAATCAATCAACCGTTAGTCACCCTATTTAGTGAGTCAATGGCTGAAGCTCAAGCCAGCTATAGGCTCGCTGATTCAGAATGGAAAAGGGTTCAAAAACTTGGTCGAAAAGCGGTAGGTGAGAAACGCTTTATAGAAGCTCAGACCGATTTTGAGGCTGACTTAGGACGATTATATGCGTTTGGCTTATCTACTGACGCTATTATCTCTTTGACTACCAACACTAAAAAACTGGGGCAATACACTCTAAACGCTGAGACTTCTGGCGCGGTATTATCTGATAATTTTCGTCAAGGCCAACGCATAGAATCGGGCGGTACTTTATTTGAGTTGGCTGATGAAGATACGTTATGGGTTGAAGCACGTTTAGCTCCATCAATGGAATTGGACTTACCTGAAAATTCAAAGGCGCAAGTAAATGTAGGTAACAATACATACATAGCTACGATCACTCAAAAAGCTCATACCATAGACCCAGTAACTCGCACACGTATTATACGCTTACAGGTTCAAAATGTCGGTCATAAGCTTCATCCAGGCTTATTTGCGGATGTCTATTTTGCCTTTGAAACGGACAAAAAAGTTCTGACTGTGCCTGAAGAAGCATTAATGCGTGGTAGTGATGGTGATTGGATGGTGTTTGTTGAAGAAAATGGCGAATTTAAAGGTGTCGAAGTTGAATTGGGACGACAACTGGGAAAATCACGTGAAATTTTTGGTTTGCCATCAGGTACTAAAGTCGTTACAACTGGCGCTTTTTATGTTGCCGCGGAAATTGCCAAAGGCAGTTTTGATGCTCATAACCATTAATTAACTGATAATTGGAGAACTAACACATGTTAAATCGTTTGATTGACTGGTCTGTCGCTAACCGATTATTGGTGATTCTTGCCTTGATTGCGTTCACGGTTTCGGCCTTTTTTATTATTCCTCGTTTGAATTTGGATGCATTTCCAGATGTTACCAACGTACAAGTGGCAATTAATACTGAGGCGCCTGGTTTGGCTTCGGAAGAAGTAGAACAACTCATAACCTTTCCAATAGAAGCCGTAATGTATGCATTACCTGATGTTGAAGAAGTACGCTCTATTTCTAAAACAGGCTTGTCTGGTATTACGGTTGTTTTCAAAGAAGGCACCGATATTTATTTTGCTCGTCAATTGGTTTTTGAACGATTGCAATCAGCAAAAGAATTGATCCCTGAAGGGGTTGGTACACCTGAAATTGGCCCAAACACTTCTGGTTTGGGGCAAGTATATCAATATTTATTGCTCGCTGATGAAGACTCGGGGTATGACAGCATGTCACTTCGAAGCCTTAACGATTGGGTGGTTAAATTACTCTTAATGCCAGTAGATGGCGTTACAGATGTTTTAGCATTCGGCGGAAATGTTAAACAATACCAAGTAAATATTAATCCTTCTCGTTTGCTTGCTTACCAATTAACTCAACAAGATATCGCTAATGCATTAGAAGATAATAATGACAATGCGGGAGGCTGGTATATGGATAGAGGCCAAGAGCAACTTATTATTCGAGGTGTTGGTTGGTTAAGTAGTGATGAAAAAGGTATTGAAGAACTAAAACAAATCCCTGTTAAAACAATTGAAGGTACTGTTGTTTATCTTGCTGATGTGGCCACTGTTGAATTTGGTAGCGAAATTAGACAAGGCGCTGTCACCATGACTAAAAGAGAAGGAGTTAACGGCAGTAAGTTTTTGGGTGAAGTTGTATCAGGTATTGTTTTAAAACGTATGGGCGCAAATACCAAAGTTGCCATTGATGGCATAAAAGATAGAATACCGCTCATTCAACAAGCCCTGCCAAAAGGTGTCACGTTTGAACCTATTTATGACCAAGCTGACCTAATTGAAAAAGCGGTTAGTACGGTTTCAAAAGCATTGATTGAGGCTTTTGTCTTTATTGTTATCGTGTTAGTACTTTTCTTACTGAATGTACGCGCTGTTTTATTGGTACTTATTTCTATTCCGCTTTCTGTTGGTATGGCGTTAACGGTAATGGCCTACAATGGCTTGTCTGCGAACTTAATGTCACTGGGTGGTTTAGCTGTTGCTATAGGGATGATGGTCGATGGTGCGGTGGTGATGATGGAAAATATTTTCAAACATCTTAGTCAACCCGATCGTCGTCATGAGCATGAAGGAACACACGACAGTGAAAATCCTTTTGATGTAGAAAAAGATACCTCTGTTGGTTTACGTATACAAATTGCCGCTAGAGAAGTAGCTAAGCCAGTATTTTTTGCCGTCACGATTATTATGGTAGTGTTTGCCCCTTTATTTAGCTTAGAAGGTGTCGAAGGTAAACTATTTCAACCGATGGCAATCAGTATCATGATTGCGATGGCCGCGTCCTTAGCCGTATCACTTATTGTCGTACCCGCGTTAGCCAGTTACTTCTTTCAAAAAGGCTTTAAAGCCAGAACCAGCCCTTTAGTTAGTGTACTGGAGAAACTTTACCGCAGTAGTTTAACAAAAGCGATGAATGCCAAAAAAGTTATTCTTCTGGGAGCTGGAGCTTTGCTTGTAGGTGCTTTATTTTTAGTACCGCATTTAGGCACTGAATTTGTACCTGAACTTGAAGAAGGCACTATTAATTTACGTGCAACAATGGCTCCATCAACCAGTTTAGCGACAGCGCTTTCAGTTGCCCCTAAACTGGAAAAATTATTACTGGAATTTCCTGAAGTTACCTACGCAGCCAGTCGTATTGGTCGAGCGGAAATTGGTGGCGATCCTGAGCCAGTGAGTAATATTGAGATCTATATTGGTCTCAAGCCTACCGCAGAGTGGACGAGCGCAAAAACACGCCATGAACTACAGGGCTTGATGGAAGAAAAGCTTGAGCAATTCCCTGGTTTATTACTGAATTTTTCTCAACCTATTGCAACCCGTGTCGATGAATTACTTTCCGGAGTTAAAGCACAGTTGGCAATAAAACTATTCGGTCCAGATCTCGATATCCTGGCTCAGCAAGGTCAGGCTATTGTTAATGCCATTCAAGGGGTTGATGGTGCGAGGGATGTTGCTATGGAGCCAATAGAAGGAGAATCTCAGTTAGTCGTCAGACCAAACCGTCGTCAATTGTCTCGATATGGTTTATCGATTGGTGATGTCATGAGGTTAGTGCGAAATGGTATTGGTGGTCAGGAAGCAGGACAGGTCATTAATGGTAATGAACGTTATGATATTTATCTGCGGATAGACAAAGCGTTTAGAGATCAGCAACAAACTATTGCTGATTTACGACTACAAGCCCCAACAGGTGCATGGGTACGACTAGGTGATGTTGCAGATATTGCCATTGAATCAGGCCCTCCTCAGGTTCGCCGAGATGATGTTCAGCGACGCGTCGTTATTCAAGCCAACGTACAAGGTCGAGACATGGGTGGTGTGGTAAAAGATATTCGAGCAGCAATTGCAAGTAAGGTTGATTTACCTCCCGGTTATTCCGTTGATATCGGTGGGCAATTTGAAAACCAACAACGAGCACAGCAACGACTAGCTATTGTTGTGCCACTTTCTATTGGCATTATTGCGTTGTTATTATATTTTGCTTTTACCAGTGTGGGTCAAGCCATGCTCATTCTCGTTAATTTACCTTTAGCCATGATTGGTGGCATAGTTGCCTTGTATATTTCCGGTCAATACCTATCTGTACCAAGTTCAATTGGTTTTATTACTTTATTTGGTGTCGCTGTTCTAAATGGTGTGGTGATGGTTGAAGCGATTAATCTGCGCATTGAAACAGGTACGGAAAGTATTGCTCAAGCCGTTTACGAAGGTGCTATATCAAGACTTCGCCCAGTATTAATGACGGCTATTATTGCCGCCCTCGGTCTGATACCCATGATCATGTCAAATGGTGTTGGTTCTGAAATACAACGACCATTAGCTACAGTCATTGTGGGTGGATTGGTCACTGCGACGTTCCTTACTTTATTTGTTCTTCCCGTACTTTATGCTTGGTTTTCTAAAGGTCGGATTGAAGAAATGAGAAGGTAGTGCTGCTTGGTTAAATAAATATAACTGTTTGCTTTAACTAGATATCCCGTAGGTATTCGCTGCGGGATATCAATTTATAGGAGAAAGTAATGTCCGACAATTCACATCAACACCCAGCTAGCCATGGACACAGTCATATTCCTAAAGATATGTCTTCAAGTCGTATTGGCTGGGCATTTATATTAAATGTTTGTTTTACTATTATCGAATTTATTGGCGGCTGGTTAACCAACAGTACCGCGATAATGGCAGATGCGGTTCACGATTTAGGAGATAGTTTATCCATTGGTCTCGCATGGGGATTAAACAAACTCAGCAAGAAAAGTCGCGATGAAACGTTTAGTTACGGCTACCACCGTTTTTCTTTACTTGGTGCGCTAATTAACGGTGTTGTCTTAATCGCGGGATCGATTTGGGTATTAACCATATCATTTCCTCGATTGATATCGCCAGAAATGCCTGATGCTCAAGGCATGTTGTGGTTAGCGATATTGGGGGTGATTGTTAACGGTTATGCTGCTTTCAAATTAAGTGAAGGGAAAACATTAAACGAACGTGTACTTAATTGGCATTTATTGGAAGATGTCTTAGGTTGGGTAGCCGTATTAATTGTTGCTATCGTCCTAATATATATCGAACTCCCAATACTTGATCCCATACTTTCAATAGGATTTACATTATTTGTTCTTTTTAATGTCTTAAAAAACCTCCGTACTGCAATACGTCTGTTTTTACAAGCAACACCTGAGAAAGCCATTCAAGAAAAAATAAAAATTGAATTATCAACATTGAAGTTTATTGAAGATATTCATCATTTCCATTTGTGGTCCCTTGACGGCGAAAGGCATGTTCTTACAGCTCATTTAGTAGTGAATCATTATTTTGATCAACAAGAATATATGGCAATAAAGCATGAAATATCAACACGACTTAGCCCTTTTTATCTTGAACATACAACACTGGAATTTGAGTTCGTAGACGAAATATGTAGAGATGCCTGGCTTGATTCTCCTTCAGTTGGAAATGAGATTATTACTTATTGCGAAGAGACGCCTCTGAGTTCTGAAAATGAGTATCGTGCAGCATTAATTTTATCTATTCTTGAAAATGACATGCAACAACACCCCGAAAAACTACAGCCGCTTACAGCAAGTATGCGTAGAAGTGCTGAAAGTTTAGTTGAAAGTGTAGAAATTGATTTTGGTGCTCAGTTATTAAAAGAGGATGAATAAACTTGTCTAATACTAATCCGATTGTTGTATCTGTTAACTATAAGTAGCAGAGCTAGAGTCAGATCAGTTTCAAGGACTGGTCAGTGATTTGTTTTCACTGAGCATATTTGCACATACCCCAACAGCTTGTCATTGGAAGCACATTTATCAGAAACTAACTCATTTCTGCCCGTGCGACGTGAAGTCGTATGAAGCGTTATTCACCACGATAAGAGTGAACCATCTGTATCATCAGGTGGCCCTATGGCTCTGAATAAAGTAGCTAGCCAGATAATGTATGTAGTGGGTGAGTAAAATTGGTCTTTAGTTTGTAGGTGATTCGACTGTTTTGCAGTAGCAGATGAATCACAGTTTACCGAAGTTAATAACTCGTTTCTGCCCCAATATCAGTTAGTGTAGTTACTCAGTTATTTTTAGCCATCACAATTAGCCATAGGAAATCTATTGATAAAGGCATGAAACAGTACGAACAACCGCTACACATTTTGTACAGTTTAAGCATCGGTTTTAGAATGGATCACTAGATATCAGCAATAAGTGCTAACCCTCTTTGTTTAGAGTCGAAGTGTCAAAATCTTATAGGTGCCCACTTGCCTAGCTTGCATTAAAAAAACTAATTTAATAAAACTTAATAGCTTATAGTTAATTTGCGACCATAGTGTCAAAGTGGGAATGTGATGCAATGGCTCCTTTTTTATTCTGGCTGGCTTGATAAGCTTTAAATTTATTGCATATCGAACTTCTAGTAGTGAAATCCCACAATCTTGCTTGAACATATAGCGAAAGAGCATTATGTTATTGTTTTGTAATGGCTGACTCGACTTAAGCTTTTTTAATAACAGCATGTTATTAAACTGTGAACTTCCTACAGAGGGTTTTCACCTCACTAGTTCATGCCCATGCTGGCGTACATAAGCACTTCAAACGGAATTCAAATAGTTGGCTAAGTTTGGCTTAGCTCCTCATTTTAGTCAGCTATTCTTGTCCGATTATGTGCGCGTCACAAGACAAGGAGGTAATCTTGAAGTACATAATTTGGGCTCTGCTTATGTGTTGCTCCGAATCACACACAATGGAAGATATTAGTATTTCACTTGCAAATAATTCTGCGACCGTCCATCCCATTGCCGCTCTCAGGCATCCATGCCATCGCGGCATTTGTAAGTCCATCACATCACTACAAAGCTTTAAATATAAATTTAGAACAGGGTTATTTAAATCTCTTACTGCAATGTTTCTTATTTGTTTTAAAAGATCTTTTGCACTAAAGTTGTATGTGGATTATCGAGATAATAGAAATAGACGTTGTTTCGAATTCTGGTAAAAAAGTTGGATTAAGAATTGACACGGAGAGTACATGTTTTCACGTAGTAACATACAACCACGAATTCTTTTAGTTGACGACGATGTTAATCAAATCAATATCTTAAATAAGGTCCTTCAAGCCATTGGACAGGTTTTTTTCGAGCAGAATGGATTATCTGCCTTAGATCAGGCTATTAAGATTCGTCCTGATGTTATCTTATTAGACATAGACATGCCTAGCCTGAATGGCCATGAGGTATTGGCTCAGCTAAAAGACAACGAGTCGACTCGTAACATCCCCGTCATTTTTATTACTTCATATGACTTTGTCGAAGATCAACTTCTCTGTTTAAGAGAAGGGGCTGTAGATTTTATTGCTAAACCATTAGAGCCTGATGTTGTCGCTGCCCGTGTTAATACTCACTTAATGCTTCGCAACAGAGAGCGTGAGTTGCTCGAAGTTTACCGGCATGCTCAAGTCACTTTAGATTCAATAGGTAATGCGGTTATTACGACTGACAAGGATGCGAGAGTCACTTTTATGAATCCAACCGCAGAGCTAATGATTGGAATGTCGTTAAATGATGCAATTGGATGCTTTATTGAAGAAGTGATGCCATTAAGAATAGGCGATGATGGCCCTCCACACATCAACCCTGTGCGTATTTGTATCCAAGAAAATAGAGTGGTTGGTATGGCATTTAACTGTCAGATGATGAAACAAAATGGTCATTGGATTTCGGTTGAAGACAGTGCAGCCCCGCTTATTTCACAAGACGGCGATGTAATCGGCTCCGTCATTGTGTTTGATGATATTAATGAGTCTAGAGTAATGGCTCTAAAAATGTCCAATACCCTTCAATATGATCAACTGACTAACCTCCCTAATCGCTTTTTACTGATGGAACGCCTTAATACTAAGATGGCTCGGCGTCAAACAAGTAACACTAAAATTGGTTTGATTTTGTTTGATATTGATCGATTTAAACTCATCAATGAAGAATTTGGTTTTGAGTTTGGTGATGAGTTGCTTAAAAAAATAGCCCTATGTATTAAATCTCAACTCCATAATAATGAAACACTTAGCCGGCATCATGCCGATGAGTTTATGGTGTTGGTTCCTGAGTTGAAGCATCCTAGCGAGTTAGTAAATTTGGCCGTCATGATCAGAGATCACGTGATGGAGCTAGCAGTGCTACAGCCTGAGATCCATAATTTCTCAACCAGCATGGGGCTAAGTGTTTACCCTGATGATGCAGCAGATGCTCAATCCTTATTGCTGCATGCTGATGCCGCTTTACATAGAGCTAGAACTGACTCTATACATGATGGTTTTAGCTTTTACTCTGAAGAAATGGAATCGCGCTTTATCTCACGACGTCAACGCTATATGCAGCTTAAATCTGCTATTGCGGATAACAATGTCATCGCTTTATATCAGCCTATTGTGGATGCAATTACTGGGCAGTTAAATGCCGTTGAAGCGCTTATGCGTATCAAAGATAACGATGGTTCATTGATTTCTCCTATTGAGTTTATAGCGCTTGCGGAAGAAACTCGTTTGATCATTCCATTAGGAGAGAAAATGATTCAACTTGCCTTTGAGCAGTTGAAGAAGTGGTGTGACGAAGGATTGAAGATTCGAATGTGTCTAAATATATCTCCAATACAATTTCTAGATCCGCATTTTGTTCCTTTCTTGCTAAAAGCGATTGATGAGTATCACGTCAGCCCAAAAATGATTGAACTAGAATTAACCGAAAGTCTAATGCTCGATAACTTACAGCAAGTGATCCGCGATATGGAGCAACTGCGAATAATGGGGATATCCATTTCAATCGATGATTTCGGCACAGGCTTTTCTTGCCTGAGTTATCTGAAAGAGTTGCCTGTTGACGTCTTGAAAATTGATAAATCATTTGTCGCGCAGCTTAGTATTGAAAAACCAGATGAAATTCTTGTTAAGACGATCACCACGCTAGCGCAAAGTATGAAACTGAAATCGGTAGCGGAAGGGGTTGAGTCTTTAGATCAGGCGCGTCGTCTTAAAGAGTTAGGCGTTTCTTATCTCCAAGGTTATTACTTTTCGAGACCCGTTACGGCCAATGAAGTAAGAGACAGCTACGACATATGACGATTAAAAACACTAAAAAAATTGGTTTTCTTGCTTGCTGGCTTCCATTACTAGTTGGTGTTTTTAGTACCTTAATTGCCGCGTGGATTGTTGACTATAAAAACAATTATGAGGTCAATTTATACACGAACAACCTAGCGGATAAAACCGAAAGCCTCATAGAGCAACGTTTTCAGCACTTTCAATATGGACTACGAGGTGCCAGAGGGGCGATTGTTACCGCTGGAGTTGATGACATCACTCGAAAACAATTTGAGAAGTATAGCGGCACCCGTGATGTAGGAGGCGAGTTTCCTGGGGCGCTTGGTTTTGGTTTCATAAGACGAGTATCGGTTGAACAAGAAAGCGATTTCCTTAATCATGCCCGTGCAGATGGCGCGCCTGACTTTACCATTCGAGCCTTAACACCACACGACAGTGATCGATTTGTCATACAGTATATCTATCCAGCAGCTAAAAATAGCCAAGCAATTGGGCTTGATATTGGATCAGAAGCCAATCGACGCGCGGCGGCATTATCGGCAGCCAGAGAGGATAAACCGTACTTAACCGCACCCATTACCCTCGTTCAAGCAAATAAAAAGCCGAGGAAAGGCTCATTGGTGCTTTTGCCAATCTATTCTGCTGATGCCGTTCTAAACACACCAGAAGAGCGGGAATCAGCGGTTGCCGGTTGGTCTTACGTTCCGTTAGTTATTGATGAGGTACTTGCTCATCTTGAGTCCTTAACCGATCAAGCTTCAGTCACCTTAACTAACCTAACAGAAGCCGAACCTTTTTATCGTTCAAGTGATTCAGAAATAAATGGTTCCATAGAAAATGCAACAGCTCGTAATATTTTTGTACTGGGCCAGCATTGGAAGATGGAGCTCATGCCATCGACGCAAGCCGTCAACCAAATAAAAACATTCAATGTAGGTTCGGTGATTATTTTGGGGCTTGGGCTAACCTTGTTTGCTCTTTTTGTGATTAATTTATTACGAACCAATACAACCACTATTGATCAAAGTAACGAGATCTATCGGCTGAATTTCAAAAGTATTTCAGCTTTTTTCAAAAGTTCTCAATTCAAGCGATCTTGCCCATTTGGGCTACTGGTCATTGTTCTTATATTCTTAGTATCAGCTTGGTCCATTACACAAAGTCACTTTACTGAAGTGGCAAACCATTTGTCGGAAACCAAACAGTCTGCAATTTCAACCCTCGCCGAAGAAGCGAGCCACTATCGTCGAGATACTCTTTTCCTTGCTAACACACCACCCATTCAGAGTTTAAAAAAGTTACCAGTTCATAGTGATATAGCCGTATCAAAAGAGAACCGTGCCCTTTTAAAACAGTCCGATGAAAGAATAGAGGACATTTTTAAAGCCTACATGTTATCCAATACGGATGTGTACCAAGTACGATTTATAGAAACCGCTAATGGTTGGCAGGAACGAGTCAAAGTACAGCGTAATGGTGAACAGCTTGAAGAATATGACAAAGAATTACTCCAGTCTAAAGAAAATGAACCTTATATTGGCCAAACACTTGATGTTGGTCGAGGGAATGTTTTTCAATCTGATTTTAATTTAAATCGCGAGTTTGGCAAAATCGAACAACCGATGAGGCCTGTTTGGCGCTTTTCTACACCATTATTTTATTCTGATGGTCGCCCACTCGGTATGATCATTATCATTATCAATGTCAATGCCGATCGCTTTCTGAAAAAAATCTCAAAGAACACGACACTGAATACAGAGTTATACATTACCAATAACGAAGGTGGCTTTTTACGACACCCTAATTCATCAAAAGAGTTTACTTTCGAGTATGGTGCCTCTAATCGTTGGCAGGATGAATTTCATCCAGTCGATCTATCCTATGGTTTTAACCGTTTTGATTTCACTGCTTTTAGTGGTCAGCAGGATAATGTGTTTGCGAACGAAAGTAGTTTTTTATTAAGTAGTAACGCTAATGATCGGGTAATAAAAATATACGCGACAATTCCCCAATTCCTAGTTTTTCAACGTATAGCGTTCGAAATCGGAAGTGTGCTTATTGCTCTCCTTTTGATTAGTCTGATTGTAGTCATTATTCAATATTGGATGTGGCTGAGTGATAAAATACGTCAAAGAGAGACTTGGAACGCACAAATAGAATTGCAACGCAATAAAGAAATGACAAGATTCAAGGGGCTGTTGGAATCGGCCCCCGATGCAACTTTTGTTATTGATGAATTAGGTATCATTCAGGTCGTTAATGCCCAAGCTGAGCATATGTTTGGTTACAGCCGCTTGGAGCTGGAAGGGAAGCCAATACATAAATTACTCCCAGAACATCTAAGAGATATACATCAAATACACATAATGGAATATATGCAAGCGCCAAAAACCATGGTCATGGGGGATAACAGAGAGCTTTTTGCTTTAGGTGCCGATGGAGAGCTATTTCCAGTTGAGATAAGTTTAAGTGCCGTAAATCTAGACGAGCAAATCTTGGTGTCGGCCTCCGTGCGTAATATAAGCGAAAGACTTAAAGTGGAAGAGAAGCTTAGAAATGCGTTACATGATGCAGAACTGGCCACACAGGCAAAAAGTGCCTTTCTAGCGAATACTAGTCATGAGATTCGTACCCCACTTAACGCTATTATTGGTCTAGGCTATTTGTTGGCTGAGGAAAAATTAACAGAGGCACAACACCAGCTAGTATCGAAAATTCAGATTTCAGGCAAGTCTTTATTGGGAATAGTGAACGATGTATTGGATCTATCTAAGATAGAAGCGAACGAAATGGAGCTTGAAGCTCAGCCTGTCGAGTTACGAGAACTCTGTGAAGAAGTATCAAGTGTGTTTGCCATACAGGCCGAAGCAAAAAGTCTAGAGTTCCATTTTGAGTTAGATCCTAAACTGCCTTTCTGGGTGATCACGGACAGCACCAGATTACGCCAAATATTGGCTAATTTAATCAGTAACTCTCTTAAATTCACCACAATTGGTAAGATTTCCATTAGTGCCAAAGTCGAAGATACTGAGCAAGTACTGCCTGAGAATCATATTAATGTACGGCTCACGGTTACAGATACAGGGATTGGTATATCACCCGAAGCACAAGCCCGTTTATTCAAGCCATTTAGTCAAGCAGATTCAAGTACCACTCGGCGTTTTGGTGGTACAGGGTTAGGGTTATCTATCGTTCATCAATTGGTTAGTTTAATGGATGGGAAGATTGGTATTGAAAGCGCAGAGAATGTGGGCAGCCAATTCTGGGTAGACTTACCGCTAAGAGTTCAAACACTTGACGAAATTGCTGCGCAAGAAAACCACAATCAAACGCTTTTTGTGCTGATTGCCGAAGATGACCCAGCAGATGCTCAGCAGTTACGAAAAATGACACGGGCGCTGGGCTGGCGTTCTGAGGTTGTGAGTAATGGAGTTGAGTTAGTAGATGCCTATATTGCACGTCAAGAGAATAATCTGCGACCGCCAGATGCCATGATTTTGGATTGGCAAATGCCTCTAATGGATGGCATAGAGGCTATGAATCTGTTGGCGAGCAAGATTGGGCGTGAAAACCTTCCTGCTGTACTTATGGTGTCAGCGCACGATAAAGAGGTTATTACAGCAAATGATCCAGAGCATTATGCAAGTGGTTTCTTACTGAAACCAGTTGATCCATCATCGTTGTTTAATGCAGTAAACGACGCTGTAACACTCAATACTGGTAATTCTAAGCGTGTACTGCAATCGACTCGTGCCGAAGCCGTTGGTGCTAAATGGTTACCTAATATACGTTTGCTGGTCGTCGATGACAGTCCTACCAATCTTATCGTTGTCAGCCATGTATTAAAACACAATGGTGCATTAGTACAGACGGCGAATAGCGGAGAAGAAGCGTTAATATTGTTAGAAGATTCATCTAATGACTACGATGCCGTATTGATGGATGTCCAAATGCCAGGTATTGATGGCCTTGAAACGACCGAGCTAGTCAGAAAAAATTTAGGACTGACGTCATTGCCGATTATTGCACTGACTGCTGGCGCATTAGTAGAGGAGAGAAATCGTGCGCTGGAAGCCGGCATGAATGATTTCCTTACAAAACCTATTGATCCATCAAAGCTTATTAATGTATTGCGCACATTGGTAGAGGCTTATCGTGGCAAAGAAATCGCTATAGAGTCTCTGCATTCAATAGCGTCTAAAACAACTCCAGAAATAGATAGCTGGCCAGTTATTACTGGACTAAATCTTGATAGAGCGAAAAATTTATTACTTGGAGATAAAGCACTTTTCTTGAATACCTTAGATGGCTTACTACTTGAATATTCTAATTTAGCATTAGCGCCAGAGAATGATATTGATCAACCAAAATCAGCAGCCTTACGACTCGAAATAGCATCTCAAGTACATAAATTGAGAAGTGTTTCAGGCATGGTTGGGGCAGAGAAAATACAGCAACTTGCCGCACAAGCTGAAAAAATATTGCGTTCTGAAGATAATCCGGCGAAACAGGTATTGGTAGAACTCTCTCTTGCATTACAAGAACTACAGCAAGCCTGCTCAGCTACGTTATTGATTTGGAAAAAAGAAAAGCCCGATAGGACATCGTCTAAAGGCGAAGTACCCATACTTCAATTAGAAACGGTGACGCAAATTTTATTGCTACTAGAAGAGCAGGATTTGAGCGCTTTGGGGGAGTTTGATGAAAATAGTGCATCATTTAGGAATGCTTTAGGTGATGAGATCTTTATAGAACTTCAAGAACATTTAGAAAAGCTTAACTTTAAAGAAGTTATAAGCATCCTCACTCCTCTTATAAACACTCTTGGGGCCAGATAGTATTATGATAAAAACGAATCGCACTCTTGCTGATATTTTGATTATTGATGATGACAAGTCGGTAGTCATGGCTTTGCACAAAGCATTGAATAAAATTGGGCGCATTCGTTTTGCATCGGATGCTAAGCAAGCATTTGTAATGATTAAAGAAAGACATCCTGATTTGATATTACTTGACGTGGAATTGCCAGACATCGGTGGTTTGGATGTGTGCTCTATTCTAAAAACAGCCCAAGAAACAGAGAGCATCCCAGTATTGTTTATTACTAGTCATACCGAAGTGGGTTTTGAGGAAAAGGTATTTGACGTTGGAGCCGCTGACTATATTGTTAAACCACTTAATCCACGAGTTGTGGCTGCACGTGTTCAAACGCATATAGACTACCAACTCGCTATTAAGCTACTAGAGAAGTTAGCACATACAGACAGTATGACAGGACTTGCCAATAGACGTACGTTTGATGAACGGCTAATTGTTGAGTTGAAGCGTGCCCGTCGCGAACAAGAACCGCTTACTGTGGCACTAATAGATATTGATGAGTTTAAAAAATTCAACGATCATTTTGGTCATATAGAAGGTGATGATTGCATTAAAGACATCGCATTAGCCTTAGGCAATAGTATGAAACGCTCAACAGATCTTGCCGCTAGATATGGTGGTGAAGAATTTGCTTTCATTCTACCGAATACCGATGTTGAAGGTGCCAATACAATACTTTCCGCACTACTCCAATCTATAAAACAATTAAACCTTACTCACGCCCCAGAAGCTAAATACGATGTTGTCACAATATCTATTGGATATAGCACAATCATGCCTGGACAGAAATACGCAAATGACTCGGACGACTGGGCAGTGGTTAAAGCAGCAGACCAAGCGTTATACGAATCAAAGAAGAATGGTCGAAATAAAGTTAGCTATGAACAGCTAGGTAGTCTTTGAATAAGCCCAAGCCATTAGATAATTACTTTTTAAATTTTTTTACAGGTAATGGGAAAAGGCTTCTGGTTTCATATAATATTTTGTAGGCAGTTTAAAAGTTTGATTTAATTTTTTAATGATTCGATGTGCTTTTTAGTTAAACGCGCGTGTGCCATTTCAATACTCTAAAACTAATGCTATTTAAAACTAATCACATAATATCATTAACTAGAGTGTAAGCACTAACACGCTTATGCCCCTTTATCATCTAGAGTAAAGATTCTAACCCACTTTAGTCTGCAATATTTTTCGGCCCCCTAACTGCATAGCCATTCAATTTCCTCATCTAAACTTATTAAGGCCACTTCTAAAGTTAGACTGGAGGTCAATTATGTGGACGAAGAAAGGTCACTTAACTGGGCAGAAAAAGCCCTTCAAGCTCGAAGACATCTGGCGAATTCGCACTAGACTCGAAATCGAAGGAAACATCATGGAGCTAGCGTTGCTGAATCTCGCCATCGACTGCAAGTTACGCTCATGCGATTTACTTAGGATGAAAGTTAGAGATATATCTTCTGGCGGTGTCATTCAAGATCGTGTTCTTTACAGCCAAAGCAAAACTGGTCGAGAGGTACAGTTTGAGATCACTTCCCGCACAGCACAATCCTTGACTCAATGGCTAATACTCAGCCAATTATCTGCACCAGATTATCTTTTCCCAAGCCCTCGCAAACAAGGTAAGCCAATGAGTTATAGCTGCTATGCCACCATTATTCGCCGCTGGGCAACTGAACTTGGCTACGATCCTTATCTTTATGGTACGCACTCAATGCGCCGTACCAAGGCGACGTTAATCTATGCTCGCACCAAAAACATTCGGGCTGTTCAGCTGTTACTTGGTCACGTGAAGCTAGATAATACAATTCGATATTTGGGGGTCGAGATAGAGGATGCGCTGAACATCTCTGAAGGGATAGACTCATAACAAGGTTAGACACTAAATTCAAATTATGTCGATCTTGAGTTGAATCAATATTGTATCTTTATTTCAATGCTTTATGCTAACTATCAACTGATCAAGTGTCGCATTTACTCATATGCATGTGCCGTATTTATTCCTATGGCAACAGGGTTGAGTTATAATCTGAACACTTAGGAAATTAGGAGGTTCAAATGACAGCCGTTGACCGTATTTATCAAAAGATAAAGCGTTCAAGACGCTATGTGTTTGAGCGCAAAGACTTTGATGGCTTTGCTAGCTACGATCAAATTGGTCGTGCGCTAAAACAACTAGTCAAAAAAGGTGAGTTAATCAAGCTTGGCTATGGCTTGTATACCAAGGCAAGGATTAACAGCTTAACAGGCAGACCCATGCCTACTAACCCAGGGGGATGCGATGCCCTGATGCGTGAGATATTAAAGATGAAAGGGGTCGATTTTGAGATGGACAACCTATCTCTGCAAAGCCTCTCAGGTGAAAGCACTCAAATACCATCATCCGTTCATTATTCATGGAATCCTAAGCAGTTTAATCGCAAGCTGGTAGTCGGCAATCGAGTACTGGGGACGTCTCAGAAAACGGAAAATAAAGCACGTTAAGCCCATTGCAGACTCTAGATATTGACGAGTACGTCGGGTTTTCTCTTGTTTGAGTTGCCTCTTGTGGTAAGATAGTAATCAATTACTATCTTACAAGGAGTGCTCGTGGACCCCCATCCAAAGCATCTGCCGGCCGATGAACGTCGTGCCGTAACTGTCGAGTCCGTCGTGGCGCTTGCCGGTTCACAAAACCCAAGCGAGATAACCACTGCGGCTATCGCTAAACACATGAACTTGACCCAGGGTGCGCTGTTTCGGCACTTCCCGAACAAGGAAGCCATTTGGCAGGCGGTCATGGAGTGGGTAGCAGAGCGCCTATTAGCCAGAATCGATCGATCCGCACAAGGAATCGAGTCGCCCTTGGCAGCCATGGAGGCGATGTTCATGAGTCACATCGAATTCGTAGCTGAGCACCCAGGCGTGCCAAGAATGATGTTTGGTGAGCTTCAGCGTGCCGAATCGACACCGGCCAAGCGCATGGTGCAAACCTTGATTCAGCGCTACGGCGAACGTTTGCATCGTCTCATCGAGAAAGGCAAGGCCAGCGGCGAGTTGTCTCCCTCGCTTGACAACGAGGCGGCGGCAACGCTGTTCATTGGCACGATCCAGGGCTTGGTCATGCAATCGCTGTTGGCGGGTGATGTGGGACGTATGCACCGCGATGCGCCGCGCGTCTTTGCAATTTATCGGCGTGGCATAAGGAGTGCGCAATGAAAAAGTTACCCTTGCAAGGCCGCACCCTGGCACTGCTTGCCGTCATCATTCCTTTGCTGGTGCTTTTTATTTATGTCGGTCTGCGATCAGGGCCGCTCGCCCCGGTCGCTGTGACGGTGGCAAGCGTGGAATCACGGGCTATCACACCGGCGCTGTTCGGCATCGGCACGGTGGAGGCGCGCTACACCTACAAGATCGGGCCGACGTTTGCCGGGCGCGTCAAACGCCTGGAGGTGCATGTAGGCGACCAGGTCAAGGCCGGACAGGTGCTCGGCGAGATGGAGCCGGTCGACCTTGATGCTCGGGTGCGCTCACAGGAGTCTGTATTCAAGCGGGCGGAAGCGGCTTTGCGCGAGGCAGAAGCCCGGCAAGCCTACGCGCAAACCCAGGCGCGCCGCTATGAGCAATTGTTTGCGGTGCGCTCGACCAGCGAGGAAATCGTCACCACCAAGCGGCAGGAACTGCAGATCGCCGATGCCGCCCTATCCGCCGCTCGGGAAGATATTGCCCGGGCACGCTCCGACCGCGAAGCACTCGTCGCGCAGCGGAGCAATCTGCGCCTGATCGCGCCGGTCGATGGTGTAGTCACCGTGCGCGATGCCGATCCCGGCACGACCATCGTCGCGGGCCAGGCCGTGGTGGAAGTGATCGACCCCAAGAGTTTGTGGATCAATGTGCGCTTCGACCAGATCAGCGCATCGGGGCTGGCTGGGGGGCTGCCGGCTCATATCGTCCTGCGTTCGCGTGGTGGCCAGACCTTGAAAGGTCGCGTGCTGCGGGTGGAACCCAAGGCCGACGCGGTAACCGAGGAAACGCTTGCCAAGGTGACATTCGATAACAAACCAGAACCTTTGCCACCAGTGGGTGAACTGGCCGAAGTCACGGTTGACTTGCCGGCGCTCCCGGCCGCTCCACTGATCCCCAACGCTGCCGTCCAGCGTGAAGGCGATAAAGTTGGTGTCTGGCAAATCGTGGATGGTGATCTGCATTTCTCCCCGGTCAAGCTCGGCACTTCCGACCTCAATGGTTACGTGCAGGTGCGCGAAGGGCTCAAGAATGGGGACCAGGTTGTGACCTATAGCGAAAAGGCACTGACGGCGCGCAGCCGCATCCATGTGGTCGAGCATATCCCGGGAGTTTCACGATGATCAGCCTGGCCGGCCGCGACATTCTCCATGCCTGGGGGAAATTCGTCTTCACCGGCATCGGTCTGGGTCTGCTGATCGGCGTCACCCTAGTCATGGCTGGGGTGTACCGAGGCATGGTGGACGACGGCAAGGCGTTGCTCGACAACAGTGGCGCTGACCTTTGGGTGGTGCAAAAGGATACTCTGGGTCCTTATGCGGAGTCGTCCAGCCTCAACGATGACGTGTATCGCGCCATTCTCGCCATGCCGGGAGTCTCACAGGCAGCGAACGCGACCTACCTGACCATGCAGGTACGCAAGGGCGAGAGTGATGTACGCACCATGGTGGTCGGCATCGCGCCCGGTGCGTTGGGGGCTACACCCGGATGGCCTCCTTATCTCGTCGCTGGACGCCAGATCACGCGCGGTCACTACGAGGCTGTGGCCGACATCGCCACCGGCTTCAAACTGGGAGATCGTCTTGCCATTCGCCGCAATCATTACACCGTCGTGGGGCTGACACGGCGCATGGTGTCGTCCAGCGGCGACCCGATGGTATTCATTCCGCTCAAAGATGCCCAGGAGGCCCAGTTCCTCAAGGACAACGATGCCATCTGGCAAAGCCGGCGTCGCACCGAAGCCAACCCGGTCTTCAATCGACCCGGTGATCCAGGTTTGCTGGATGCCGTGATTGCTTCACAGAGCAGCAACGCGTTCGTCAATGCCGTGCTGGTCACTCTGAAACCTGGTCATGCGCCGGACGAGGTTGCCGAATCCATCCAGCGCTGGAAGCGTTTCACGGTCTACACCCGGGCACAGATGGAAGACATCCTCGTCGGCAAGCTGATCGCCACCTCAGCCAAGCAGATCGGCATGTTCCTTGTGATTCTGGCCATCGTTAGCGCGGCCATCGTTGCCTTCATCATCTATTCGCTGACGATGGACAAAATCCGTGAGATCGCGGTGTTGAAGCTCATCGGCACACGCAACCGAACCATCGCCGCGATGATCATGCAGCAGGCGCTCGCCCTGGGCGTGATTGGCTTCGTGGTCGGCAAGATCACAGCCACCTTTTCAGCACCGGCTTTTCCAAAATATGTCCTGCTCACGCCAATGGATTCTGTCGCCGGTTTTTTTGCCGTGCTCGTGATCTGCGTTCTAGCTAGCCTCGTCGCCATTCGCATGGCACTCAAGGTCGACCCGGCCGAAGCCATTGGAGGTTGAGATGAGTGGCAAAGGGATACACATCGAAAGTTTAAGCAAGCGGTATGGCGATGGTGACACCGCTGTCTTTGCCTTGAGAGACGTGAATATGCATGTTGCGCCTGGTGAAGTGGTGGGACTGATCGGCCCTTCCGGGTCCGGCAAGAGCACGCTGCTCAAGTGTCTGGGTGCGGTGATCGAACCGACCGCCGGTCGCATGACGCTGGGCGATGAAGTGATCTACGCCGATGGCTGGAAAGTCCGCGACCTGCGCGCCTTACGGCGTGACAAGATCGGTTTCGTTTTCCAGGCGCCGTACCTGATTCCGTTTCTCGATGTCACCGACAACGTGGCGCTGCTGCCGATGCTTGCAGGCGTCGCGAATGGAGAGTCGCGCGCGAAGGCACTGGAATTGCTCACAGCGCTTGATGTGCAACACCGAGCTCGCGCAATGCCCTCGCAACTCTCCGGTGGCGAGCAGCAACGGGTCGCCATCGCGCGCGGACTGGTCAATCGTCCGCCGGTGATCCTGGCCGATGAACCCACTGCGCCGCTGGATTCCGAGCGCGCCATGGCTGTAATCCGCATCCTCAACGACATGGCCCGGAAGTTCGAGACCGCCATCATCGTCGTCACCCATGACGAAAAGATCATCCCCACATTCAAGCGCATCTACCACATCCGCGACGGCGTGACCCATGAGGAAGCTGGCGAAGGGCGGGAGTTCGAATGAGAGAACGATTGAATTACAGGAGAATTTCATGACCCACCGCAAACACAGCCACGAATTTGGAACTATCACCCTGACCGTTACGGCCTGCCTGCTTTATGGGGTTTTCAGTTGCCAGCTTGGGCTGGTGACGCTACCCAGGTTGAGCTACTGGCGCTACGCAAGATCATGCAGGAACTCGGGCGCAACATGCAGGCTATTACCAGCAGTGGCATAAGCATGTTGATCAAGGCAAAGTGACCAACGTAATTAATGCCAAACTGAGTTTCGAACCCATCATCAGTTTTGCCAAAAGGTGTCGCCATCACTCCTGCATTTGCAATGATCCCGTCGAAATGCTCGCCTTGTTCAAGCAAATAATTGGCGCATGCCCTGACGCTGGCTAACGAGCCAAGATCAAGTTCCACTAACTCAAATTTCCCACCACCGTTCAGAGCAGATGTTTTTATCCCACCTGATGCCAATTCTGCTTTTGCAATATCGCGGACTGCTCCAATAACTGTTGCACCATGGGCAACCAAAGAACGAGCTGTTTCTAAACCGATACCAGAAGAAACACCTGTTACCAAATATCGCTTGTTTATCAGCTTAGTGCCTGCAAGCACCTCGTCCGCTGTAGATTTAGCACCAAATAAAGTTGTCATAATTTCGCTCCGAAAAGTTTGATCAATAAAGTTTTCTTTGAATCACTTTTAAAAGTGGATGTTCTAAAACTAAATACCTAAACCACCTGCCACATTGATGGTTTCACCTGTGATATAGCCCGCATGCGGACCGGCAATAAAACAGACGGTTTCAGACACCTCTTCCAGAGTTGCGATACGGCGAATAGGATGAAGATCAAGCAGCGCATCCGGGGCACCATTCTCACCCAGAACCGCCGCAGCCATGTCGGTTGGCATAACACCAGGTTGAATAACGTTGACGGTAATATTTCGACCACCAAGATCACGAGCAACACCCCGTGCATAACCAACAAGTGCAGTTTTGCTACCGGCGTAGTCAGCAGCACCTGCAAAGGGCACATAGCTGCCTAACAGTGATCCAATAAAAATAATTCGACCGCCGTCTGTTAGTTTGGCGGCTGCGGCACGTGTAACAGCAATAGAACCCAACACATTGACATGCCACTGAGAGTTGAATTTCTCTGCATCCAGAGTGGGGTCATCGGTCAGTTGACCTTGGATAGCAATGCCTGCGTTGTTAATCAAAATGTCCAGTTTGCCGAACTCTGAGATTACGGTATCAATTAACGGTTGAGCTGATGCCAAGTCGCCTTGATCACTCTTTATCGCAATGGCTTTTACGCCGAACTCTTTAAGCTCATTTACAACCGCAGCGGCTTTCGCCTCTGATGCTACGTACGTAATAGCAACGTTTGCACCTTGCTTTGCCAATTGTTTTGCTACAACAGCGCCAAGTCCACGTGAACCACCAGTTACTAGTGCGGTTTTGCCTTGAAATGTCTTGCTCATTTGATTTACCTCTACAGTTCAAATTAAATAACGATCGTTATCATAACGGCCATTATAGTTAGGGGCCCGGTAATGTCCAGAATTATTTAACGACCGTTACTGTAATGGCCGTTAAATAAATTTGCATGGAGGTCTTAACGTTTTTACAATGGTCATTAATGAATTAAGGAGAGTGTTATGGGTCGTCACCGGGAATTTGATGTACAAGAGGTTTTGGATGCCGCGCTGGATGTGTTTTGGCAGAAAGGGTACGAGGGAGCATCATATGCTGATTTAACCAGTGCTACAGGTGTGGAAAGGCCTGGACTGTATTCGGCATTTGGAAATAAGGAGTCGCTTTTTAAACAAGCACTTGAGCGCTACTATGATCACTATTTGGCGTTCTTCCCTGCGGCATTAGAATTGCCTACCTCTAAAGAAGTAGTTAAGGACATTCTGTTTAAATCTATAGAGGTAAATACACGTAATCCTGATCGCAGAGGCTGCCTGGGAATTCAAGGCGCATTAGCTGTTTCTGACAGTTCTGAGCCAGTTCGACTTGCTGTTGTGGAAGCCAGAGCAAAGGGTGAGAGCATTCTTAGGGAGCGCTTAGAACGAGCTAGAGACGATGGGGATTTACCTGCATCAGCAGATTGTTCTGCTTTGGCTTCTTATGTGTGTGCAGTTTTGCACGGAATGGCCGTACAAGCGAAAGCAGGCTTTAGCAAGGAAAAACTCGAAGCAGTAGCGACGCAGGCTATAGATTCTTGGCCTTCAAACTAATACCAATGCTACGATTAGACCTGCTGCTAAAAGTGTATGTTGATCTAAATAAATCATGCCTATCAATCAAATAGTCATTATCAGCTTTAAATATGTGCTAGAGCGTGTTGATCTTTGAACATATTTTGCTCAGAAATGCATCGGCAGCCACATAATCACAAATGCCAACGCTACATTGCTGGCGTAGTTTCTGGCCAGTTTGTCGTACCGTGTAGCGATACCTCTGTATCTCTTTATCCTTAAAAAAGCGTTCTCAACTAAGTGCCGATACTTATAAAGGCACCAATCCATGTGACCATTCCCTGTTTTACTGTTCTCTTTTCTTGGAATATTGGCAATGCTGCCATTTGCCTTAATAAATGCTCTGAAGTTATCACTGTCATAGCCCTTATCGGCCGTAACACTACATGACTTTGGGGCCGCGGATACTAAGCTCTGAGCATGGACAATGTCATTTATCTGACCACCCGATATTTCAAAATAAACGGGAAGCCCACCGCTATCTACAGCGAGATGAATTTTTGTAGAACTCCCACCCCGACTTTTTCCTATCGCTTCATCTGAACTGCTTGCGGCTCCGCTACTGTCTTGATGCGCTTTGACAATACTTCCATCAATAAACAACCATTCTGGATCATTATCGGACGATATGCTTTGAAACCATTTTTGTAACACACCTTTCTTTGACCAAAGGTTAAAGCGCTTAAATACAGAGTTCCAACGACCGAATCTTTCAGGCAAATCTCGCCACTGAATGCCTGTGCGCATACGATAAAGTATGCCTTCCAGTGTATTTCGGTGTTCATATTTATTGTAAACACGCCCTGTCTCTTTAAGTATTTGCTTTAGGGCTTCCTAGGCGTTATCTGTTAGCATTGTCCTTGGCATAGCAACGTCCGTTCTCGGTGGTATTTTTGATTTTTGGCGAAACCATTATACCTTGTTGCTATGCCGTTCATTTTTCACTCAAAGATCAACAGCCTCTAGTAAGGCACGTACTTGAAGCACTTAAAAGATAAAAATAAAGGCTCTCTAATGTGTTTAGGAGCCATCTAACTTATAGTTGTTTCGGGTGAGGCTTATTTGTTTTTGTGCTCCAGTGCTGTAAGTGATGTACCTACGATAAATATAGACACGACAAACAAGCCTAAATCTTTTAGCAAAAACTGGCCAGGAACCACAGAGATCGCAGGAAACCCAAGAGATGCCTCAAAAACACCGGGTGTAGTCAGCATGAACGACAATGTCGTAAAAAAGAGTCCGGTTGAAAGTACACCGCCCAAGATTGCGAGCTTAGGGGAGAAAACTCGTGCAGCGATTAACAGGCCAACTGAAATTTCAAGCACACCCAGAAAATTTGAGAATCCTTGAATGCTGAGGAAGCTATACATCCACGAAAGCAGAGGGCTATTACTAACAAAACCATGTATACCGTTTGCTTCGTAGCTAGTGAATTTCATGCCACCAAACCACAAATATATTATCGTCATGGCAACGTAGATGCCACCTATACCAAACTTAGTGATTTTTGCACCGAGATTATTACTAAGGGTATTGGTAGTCTGGACACCATTTTCAATTTCGGGAATAGTCATCTTATATCTCCAATTATTTTTAGCCATGTGGACTCACTCTATGTAGCCCACTAAAATGATATGACTCTTGAGAAAAACTATATGTTTACTCGAGTCGAACCTAACTTAGGTAATTGCTGTAGTTGAGCACCAATGGATTAGACATCAATGCCTAGTGGTTGAACGGCCGGGAAGTCGACCTCGGTCTGTGTCACTTCGTTAACGTAGTTAGTGAAAGTGTTCAGGGCAACAGCCAACAGAATATCCACTACATGTGCATCACTGTAGCCAGCGTTCAGCACCGCTTGGACCTGGTCATTGCTGACTTGCCCGCGCTGGCGGACTACGGCGGCAGCAAAACGCACGGCTGCGTCGGCCTTAGGGTCATTTGATGCACCGCTGCGGTTGGCAGTGAGTTCAGCATCATCAAGCTTGGCCACCTTACGGCCTAGGAAGGAATGGGCAGCAAGGCAATAATCGCAGCCGTTGATCTCAGCGACGGCTAGGGCAATACGCTCAAGAGTCGCTGTACCCAAGCCGCCCTGTGCTGATGCTGCGCTCAATTGCAGGTAGCCAGTCAGCGCAGCAGGGCTGTTGGCAACGACGCGGAACATGTTAGGAACGCGGCCCAGTTGTTTTTCCACAGCCTTGAGTGAGGTATGGGTAGCAGTAGGCGCGGCGTCGATTGTGGTAGGGGTGTTCAAACGTGACATAAATTTCTCCTAGTGATTTGAAAGACAGCACGCTGTATTGGCGTGGAATAAATTGTATTTAAGAAGGTTCTGCTTGATAATCCGTTGCTATCAGACAGCTCATCTTCACGTCTTGCGCAGTCGCCATTTCAGTGCCACTACACACCTTCGTTGACGTCACGCCGTCCTGATTTCTAAGGAGGTCTTCGAGACTCCAAAAACACCCTCCGGCAACGATCACATTATTTATTTTTCATAAAGCCTCCTTGGTTTTTATCTATTTACTAATGGAACTGAATTTACAGCATGTAAAATAGATATAACATGCTCAATAGTTCGTATAATGTGACTTATTAGACAGTTTACGTAGGGGCTATGTATGGATGCAGACTTTGGATATCAGATTAAAAGAGTTGTGAAATTAAGGGTTCACGAAAAACTGCAAATATAGGGCAAATCAGATTGTCTATACCCATAATTTAGAGCGCCCGAGCATCAGGAACTCACTGAAAGCAGACGTTTCTGAAAATAAACAAGGCACAGCGCTTGAAAATTTCGAGACATCAACGTTTTGCCAAAAGGCTAAAAATGCGTGCACTACTCATTTCGCATTTAAAGAGAGCATCGGTTATTAGGCAATAACGATGTGGCCAAAATTTGTCGACCACTACACTATCTCGTAAACGAGTTTGATAGACGTCAACTAGTACGTATTTTTAGTGTAAGGTCATATTAATGCACGATGCTAAACTCTGCTGTGAGCTAGGTAGGATGTATAAATACCATAAATATTTCAATGTTTTACTTTTTAAAGCTCAAGTGAGTTACTCAGTTCCGACTGTTGGTGGCAGATTTGGAATCTCGCGATTTGTCTTAAATGTCAGCCAAGCAAGTCTCTCGCTAATAAAGTGTTGACTATCCCTGACAAAGTAACAATTTCTTGCCATAATCAGACTTAAGCACTTTACTTAGAGTGTATGTGCGCCGCTTAATGCATCAATGCTGCTAATTCCCTGATTGACATCAATCACTTTGTTTCCTGTTTGATACTCTGAGATAAACAAGATCGAATGATGCAAAAGGGGACTATTTAAATACTGAGGGAACAAATGGCAGTAGATTTGAGCATAGAAACCGCTCTGCTCCTAGAGCGCTGGCAAGGCATTGTAAACTCGATGGCTCAAGTCGCGGAAGTGCCTTGTGTGCTGATTAATCGATTAGATAAAAACGAAATTTGTCAGGCTGTTGGCAGTGTGTCAGTACCAACTTTTTATTGCGGTGAACCTGTTCCATTGGCACTTAACACTTATTGTTCCCAAGTCATTTCCAGTAACCAGCCATTACTAGTTGAAAATGCAATCGGTACCCGATATGAAAACAATAACCCAACATTTGCAGCAGGCTTTAGTTATTACTATGGCCTGCCATTGCTTTGGCCTAGCGGAAAAACTTTCGGTACTTTGTGTATGTTGGACTTTTCAAGCCCAGATCGGGCATCACAACACTGTTCCTTACTCACACTTTTTAAGCAGGCCATTGAATACGATTTACAGATGCTTCAACAACAGCAAGATCTGCTAAAGCGTGAGCAACAAGCAGACAAAAAATTTATACAACTATTCAATGAGATGTCAAATAGGATAAGACCGGTAACTAATAATAAGTTGCTTCAATCTGAGTTGTTTGTACTTTTGACAAGCCAATACCAATACTGGCATCAGGAACTGGATAAGCAGCTTAATCAAACCGTCCTGACTGATGAAAACTCCATTCATATAGCGGCACTGGTTCGAATTTGGTCAAATTTGTTGGCGATTGCCCATGAAACAGAATGGTTGAGAGCTACGGCAGTTCTAGAACCTTATAGTTGTGATGCTGTTGCGTCACTGGTCAATGCAACTCCATTATTAGAACAAGCAGTGTATAAAACAGCGCTGACCCTTGGTGCTGATCTCGTTTTGAGGAGTCATTTGCCTAATCCACTGTTACTAAGTGGGAAACCAGAGTTATGGTCTCTGATAGGACTAGCTATCACGAGCTTTTTAGTTGTTGGCGCCAGCGGTACAAGTATAACTATTTTTGTCAGTAACCGATTAAAAGGTAAGTACAGAGTTTTGGAATGGTCCCTTCTTGTAAAAGGCCAGACGATGCCGCTGCGTTTTACCCGCGATAATCAAGCGCTTTATGGTTTTGCAACAGTATGTGCCGAGTTAGCGGGTGCTGTTCTTGAATCTGGTGAGTGGCAATTAACTGAGAGTCTTCAGCAACAGAGTCGTTATCTCAACTCAAATCGTGATCACGTTGACGACATTGAAAGCAGGAATGCTTCAAGAACTGCTAATGGCATAACCAGGCTTATCTGCTTATCGATACCGGTGATGGGAGACGATTTATAAACACTCAGCGATGATCAGCGAAGTTGTGTTTTAGTTTTCTTGTTGGCACTACATCCGGTATGGCGGCCTTTAATCTGAGAGTGACACTTGGGATAACTGAAAAACTGGCTGTGATTCTGCTGAACGGAGCTTGGTGCTAAGCATGTTGGCGTCATTCAAAGCAAGGTCAACACTGCTATTAACGTTTACGATTATCTGACGGACGTGCTGCTGCGCGTCAACCAACATCCAGTAAGCAAGGTACATGAACTAATGCCGAAGTTACGGAAAGCTCAGTTCGAAAGCGCATTACAGCGTTCAGCTCTATTTAGCAATCCCGATGCTTCGGTAAAATAAGCCACGGAAAATGCTCCGGAGGCCGCATGCACACTAAATAGATGACGTTAGACGAAGAGTTGGATTTAAACGAGCAAATTATAGAGCCTGCGACCGGAAAAGCCAAAAGTTTATAAATACAGCTAAAACTCAAATCAAGCAGGCGAATATTGTACAAAACAATACCATTGCTACAGAGATAACTTCAAGTCTGACAGATCTATGCTAGAGTTAAATCAACGATTTAATTCATTTTTCTATGCAGGATCTTTGAAAAATGCAGTAGAAAAACGGAGAAGTACATGACCTTTAGTTTAGCTCAAACAGCTAGTGCAGAAACCACACTAAAAGCACCTGCTGAAGCAGATCAGAACCTGCGGGATATCACTGAACTGGCGTGTTATATCTGTGATGCACCAGTGGCTATGGTGACGCGAACCGATGACACAAAGCTGAATCTAATTGCAAAAGTTGGTATTTCGCGTACCTCTGTATTAATTAAAGAGTCCTTTTGCGTGTATGCAATGGAAACACCTGATGCGGTAATGGTGGTCCCTGACGCTACTTTAGATCACAGATTCAGTACCAATGCTATGGTGATTTCAGGACCTGGCTACCGATTTTATGCTGGCTCGCCGCTGATTGATCCCGAAGGTGCAGTGATTGGTACTATTTGTGTCTATGATCATGTTCCTAAGCAGCTGAACCAGCGGCAGATAAGCTCTTTGCAGGCTCTGTCCAGACAAGTGATCGCCATACTGGAGCTGAAAAAAGTCGGCGAACAATTACATAATACCAGCATGACGGATGCGCTGACAGGGGTGAACAACAGAAGAGCTTTTGACCTCAAGTTTGAAGCTGAATTTGCTCGCTGGCAAAGAACAGGACAATCTTTTGTACTGGCATTGATTGATATTGATCACTTTAAGAGTTTTAACGACAGCTATGGTCATGCCGCAGGAGATGAGGCACTGAGTCAAGTCGCGGCTCTGTTTCAGCGCCATAGCAGGAACTATGACTTTTTCGCCCGTTATGGTGGTGAAGAGTTTGTGCTGATCCTGCCAGGCACAGACACAGCGTCCGCAAATAAAACACTGGAAAAGTTAAGGCTGGTAGTGGCTAACCATGAGTGGTTATTACGACAATTAACGGTCAGCATAGGTTTGGCCAGCGCTGATTTATTTGACGACAAAAAGCAGTTGCTCGAAGTCGCCGATCAGATGTTATACAAAGCTAAAACCCAAGGCCGCAATCAAACCAGTGTGTTCGCCACACTGTAAGAGATCTGTTCATGCTGCGCTGATCTCAAGACCTCATAAAAACTGAGGTCTTGCTTCGGTCGATAAGCTGGTCTGATATTGGCATTATTTATTCCTTTCAAATACATGGGTAATGCGACTTACACAGATTTTTTATGCTCTCTTGGACTCCATGTGAAGGAGATCGTCACATTCTTTACATATAGAAAATAGAGTTCTTTAGCCAGCTGCAATTTCAGATTAACCGATTCGGTAAGCTTTCTGCATTTCCGGAGACAACTTTTTTAGCCAGCTTGAGAGACTGAAGCCTTTTCTATCGGTACTATTTAATTTAGTAAAATACAGATGTTCATCCCAGCGAGGACCGAAATCTACTTCTGCAAGACTTACAAGCTGTTTGTTTCTGCGAAGACGATGCTTTTGATGGTAATCTTCGGCGGGCCAAAAATAACCATTTTGTTCTCCGGCCTCAATCACCTCGGGAGATTTCTCCTTTCCAATCGCTTGAATCAGTTCTTCAGCTACTTGTTTTTGCTCCAGATCAAAAACAAAAAGTATCTGGCGATACTGGCCCTGCTTTCTACCATGAACAGACCATGATTCAAAACTTCCAAGAAGTTCCCTGTAGCTGATTTGGTCTTTATCGTAGATCACTCTGACGACTTCGGCGTGTCCGTTGATGTTGCGGTAACTCGGATCCAGAGTTGATGCTCCAGCGTAGCCAACACGTGTTTGCACTACTCCCTGCGTCCCTCCAAAATTAGAATCCGGTCCCCAAAAGCAACCCATGCCGAAAACCGTTTGACTAAGCTTCCCGATTTTCAATGCTTCTTCGATTGCTTCAGGGGTTGCAAATTCATAGCTTTCAACACCGTCTTCTTTATTCATTTTTAGATCCGACATATTTTTCACCTAACTTTCAAAAATTGAAGCCACTCCCATTCCTCACGCCGTGCAAACGACGATAAGACCACGTTTTCCAACACCAGCTTGATGAAGTATCTTTGCTAAAACTCCGCAGCATGTTTCTTGGTAACACAACTGCGGAAAATTGCTGTAACCATTGATCTTACTGCTTATTAAGTTATTAATAATTCTAAAAAACTCATTATTTCATTGAAGCTTCCAACCACCTGTCAAGGTCCTTGAACTTGGGGTTTCTCAGCTTCTTTGTCCCAACCACTATTGTCGGGAAATTCAGCTTTCCGTTCGAATAGAGGGAGCACAGTTCATCAGCAGCCGCGTCGTCTTCATGAACATCCAAAAAAACAAACTGGCTCCCTTTTTCTTGCAAGTACGAATGGTAAATCTTGGTTTTATGGCAGTCTTTATGACCGAACAGCTTAATCAACACGAACGGCTCCTTTTTTCAAAAGGTTCACTTTCATAAACCCCCTCGATTTAAAAATTATTCTACAAACTTCAATGACTCCGAGTTAATACAGAATCGGACCCCTGATGGCTCAGGACCGTCTGGAAAAGCGTGCCCCAGATGGGCTTCGCACACATTGCATAGCACTTCGATTCTGCGCCCGAAGGTCGTATCCAGTTCATATTGAATTACGTTGTCTGCGACTGGCTCAGAAAAACTCGGCCATCCCGTTCCCGAATCGAACTTTAGGTTCGAGTCAAAGAGTTCGGTGTCGCAGCCCACACAGGCGTACCTTCCAGCTTCATAAAATGAACAGAGTTCTCCGGTGTGCGCGCGTTCGGTGCCTTTCATCCGCATGACCCGAAATTGCGCTGGCGTCAGAATTTCTTTCCACTCTTCCTCGCTCTTTTCTACTTTTTTGGGAGGCGCGGGAGTGCCGTTATCCAGGTAGTTGTAAATGCTTTTCCAATTGAACATATATTTGCTCCTTTATTTTAGGGTTCACTCTTTAGCTATCAATCCACGAGAAGAAGTCTGTAGCACTACCAATGAATTCTCCATCCACAAAAACTTGCGGTACAGTTTGGAGATTTGTTCTTTCCTTCAACTCCAGGTAAGTCTTCGGATCGTCGTCTACGCGAATTTGTTTGAAATCGACCTTTTCAGCAGTTAGGTAATTCTTCACGCGTGCGCAAAATGGACAATGGTCTTTCGTATAAATAACAACATTCTTAAGTGCTTTCATTTTTTCCTCGTTCATTTGGTTCATGATTTAGTCTCTTTCAAAATGGCAAGAGTATCCGCTGGGATTCCTCTGCAAATAGTTTTGGTGATATGCCTCAGCGTCGTAGAATTCTTTTTCCAGGGTGACGGTCGTGACCACTTCATTCTCGAAGCGACCGATCTCATTGACCTCATCAATCACGTTTTCGATAATCGCTTTCTGTGCATCGTCACGATAGAACGCTGCCGAGCGATACGAAGTGCCAACATCATTTCCTTGGCGATTCTTCGTAGTCGGATCATGGATTTTGAAAAAGTAATGTAGAATCTCTTCGAGAGATATTTCGTCTTGGTCGTATTCCACGCGAACCGCTTCGGCGTGCCCCGTTTTCCCTGTTATAATATCGGCGTAGGTAGGATCATCAAAATCTCCGCCAGAGTAGCCCACCTTCGTTGACGTCACACCGTCCAGACTCCTAAGGAGGTCTTCGAGACCCCAAAAACACCCTCCGGCAACGATCACATAATCTAGTTTCATAAAGCCTCCTTAGTTTTCATCCACTTACTGATTAGACTGACTTTACAGCATGTAAAATAGATATAATATGTTCAATAGTTCGTATAACATGACCTATTGGACAGTTTACGTAGGAGCTATATATGGATGTTCTCAGTGAAATTTTAGATAAGGTAGAGCTTACTAGCAGCTACTGGTATAGAACCTCATTTGCGGGAGACTGGGGTATTAATCTTCCACAGGAAGAGAATCTAGCCAGATTTCATATCGTCACTCATGGCGAGTTTTGGTACGAGGTGCCAAAACTTAAACTTAAGGCCTTGGCGGAGCTGGGGGATATTTTGATCTTATTCAAAGGGATGGAGCACACCATGACCAGTGCGCCAAAGATTAAGGCCGAGCCGGCGGTCAAATTTAGATCCAAGGCCAACCTCACCGAAACTCAAGTTCTTGAGTACGGCGATCAGAGCAAACCAAAAGCAAATGTCGTTTGCGGTCATTTTTGTTTTAACGGCGGACCCGATCATCCATTCTTAAATTCACTGCCAAACATTGTTCATATCAAGAGTGCTGAGAACTCCCACTCACCTTGGCTTGCCATGCTATTAAGTATCATAGAGCAGGAAGCAAAATCAGGGCTTCCTGGAAGCAACACGTTAGTCAGAAAGCTGACCGAAATTATCTTCGTGCAAGCGTTAAGAATCCACATGTACAAATCCAATAAAAATGCTGGATTCTTCAAACTGATCGAAAATCCGCAACTCAGCAAAACCTTGGAAGCTATTCATCATAGTCTCGATAAAAAATGGGGTCTTGACGATCTCGCCGGGATTGCGGGGATGTCGCGTACGAACTACAGCGTCAAATTTAAGGAGCTGTCAGGCATGACACCTCTTGATTATTTAACCTATTGTCGGCTTGAAAAAGCAAAGCAGCTGCTTAAAGAATCCGGTAAGTCTGTTCCCGAAGTGAGTGAAGCCATTGGGTATCCGGCACATGAACACTTTCAAAAGTTGTTTAAGAAAAAAATTGGCAAAACTCCTAGCGCGTACAGAAAAGAAAATTCTGAAAAGGTGTAAAAATGAATATCTATAACTCTCCTGTTACCAAAATAGCTTTCTGGGTCATAGTCATTGGTGGTGCGGCTTGCCTGCTTATCCCTTTGTTTGCACCTCTTCTTCCGCTGCAATATTTGAAAGGGTATGGCGAAATAGGTGATGCTTTGGGAGGTATTTCAAGCCCATTCGTACAAATTTTGGGTTCAGTGGTCCTCTTTCTAGCGCTGAAAGCCCAGATTGACGCTAATGGCTTTCTCCAGCAGCAAATCGAAAAGGAGTACACTAAGGAGCAATTGAGGCATGAGTTGAATCAGCTTCACGAACTTTATATGTTCGTGGAAAGAAACATTAAAAATTTTAGCTATGATCAGGAAAAGACCGTTGATGGCAAGTCGCAAAATATCCTTCTGCATTCTAGGCGAGCGATTAAATGTTTCATTGAGGACCTAGAGGGGTTGAACGTTGATATTCACAAAGATGACGACATTTTAATGTTTGACGGGGTTAAAGAAATCATGAGTATTTTGAACAGCGTTGACCTATATTTCGACAAAATTAAAGACAGCGAAATTGCACCTTATCACAAGAATTTTTATAAAACACTAATGCAGCACGAACTTCTCTTCAGCGTTTTTCCTTACCAAGATCTCGACAATCAAGCGCACCTAAAGCAAGAAACTTGCCCAGAGTGCGGTGAATATCATGCAAACTATCCACCTCTGATTTATGACCGGCTACAGGAAATTAAGAAAAGTTTCTCCTGATGTATTATGGATATTTATTCGGTATCGGTCCTACCAAAAAGCTATTTGTAGTATCTCGAGTACGTGCTGTGGTGTAGTAATTCCAATCTTAGAAAACTCAAAGCTTATTCTGAAACTATCGGAATTGTCGGTTGGGTGAGACTTAGTCGCCCCGTAAAGCCTTATCGGGGCGGCAAAGATAACTTTTTATATCACTGCTATTGATGACGTCCTTTGTTTACTAAAGTTGTAAGCCCTTATTCTTTGTTTTAGACCTTCAACCACTCCGGGCTTGTCACTAGGAGAGTCCCCTTGGCTAACCTTAGCCGTCAGATCGTATTCAGCGATTTCTAGCCGGTCCCCCTGAATCATTTTACGCCAACCGTTCCACAACTTAGGGTCAAGCTCTTCGGTACGCCAACCATCGGTCGGTTCGCTCCGACTCGCTAAAGCCAGATCCCTGATTTGGTTCTGGAGCGTTAGATCGTCAATCATGCCTAAACGACCACTACACCTTCAGAAGATTAAAAACGGACTGTGTGCCAACGATAGTCTATAGTTCTTTTGCTGAAGCAGAGCGGGAAATACTGGATTACATGCTGGCTATTACAGCCAGCTCAGGTCACATCACTATAACGGTGGTTTGGATCCGAATGAATCCGAGCGCAGATATTGGCTTGGCTACAACGAAGTGGCCAAAATTAGTTCACCACTACATACAGCGTACTGTCTTTCAAATCACTAGGAGAAATTTATGTCACGTTTGAACACCCCTACCACAATCGACGCCGCGCCTACTTCTACCCATACCTCACTCAAGGCTGTGGAAAAACAACTGGGCCGCGTTCCTAACATGTTCCGCGTCGTTGCCAACAGCCCTGCTGCGCTGACTGGCTACCTGCAATTGAGCGCAGCATCAGCACAGGGCGGCTTGGGTACAGCGACTCTTGAGCGTATTGCCCTAGCCGTCGCTGAGATCAACGGCTGCGATTATTGCCTTGCTGCCCATTCCTTCCTAGGCCGTAAGGTGGCCAAGCTTGATGATGCTGAACTCACTGCCAACCGCAGCGGTGCATCAAATGACCCTAAGGCCGACGCAGCCGTGCGTTTTGCTGCCGCCGTAGTCCGCCAGCGCGGGCAAGTCAGCAATGACCAGGTCCAAGCGGTGCTGAACGCTGGCTACAGTGATGCACATGTAGTGGATATTCTGTTGGCTGTTGCTCTGAACACTTTCACTAACTACGTTAACGAAGTGACACAGACCGAGGTCGACTTCCCCGCCGTTCAACCACTAGGCATTGATGTCTAATCCATTGGTGCTCAACTACAGCAATTACCTAAGTTAGGTTCGACCCGAGTAAACATATAGTTTTTCTCAAGAGTCATATCATTTTAGTGAGCTACATAGAGTGAGTCCACATGGCTAAAAATAATTGGAGATATAAAATGGTTACCTCCGAAATTGAAAATGGTGTCCAGACTACCAATATCCTTAGTAATAATCTCGGTGCAAAAGTCACTAAGTTTGGTATAGGTGGCATCTACGTTGCCATGACGATAATATATTTGTGGTTTGGTGGTATGAAATTCACTAGCTACGAAGCAAACGGTATACATGGTTTTGTTAGTAATAGCCCTCTGCTTTCATGGATGTATAGTTTCCTCAGCATTCAAGGATTCTCAAATTTTCTGGGTGTGCTTGAAATTTCAGTTGGCCTGTTAATCGCTGCACGAGTTTTCTCCCCTAAGCTCGCAATCTTGGGCGGTGTACTTTCAACCGGACTCTTTTTTACGACATTGTCGTTCATGCTGACTACACCCGGTGTTTTTGAGGCATCTCTTGGGTTTCCTGCGATCTCTGTGGTTCCTGGCCAGTTTTTGCTAAAAGATTTAGGCTTGTTTGTCGTGTCTATATTTATCGTAGGCACATCACTTACAGCACTGGAGCACAAAAACAAATAAGCCGCATCCGAAACAACTATAAGTTAGAGGGCCTTAAATTCTGCGGTATAGGTCTTGCAGTTCTTTTTAGCTGTCATAGGCACCTCGTTATGTGATTTTACTCACTTAGCGCGGTGTACAGAACTACTGGATCAGATCATTTTTTCGGGTTAACGGCCTAAGTGAAATAAATTCTGTAAACAGAAGGCCCCCTGTGTCAGGATAGTTGTCGCCTCTAACTTTTAATAGAGGCAATAAAATGAGTCGTCGATTTACACAAGAATTTAAAGTTCAAGCTGTTGAAAAAGCATTATCTCAATGTGATGATGTTCGCCTAGAAGATATTGCGTTTGATTTAGGCATCGGTTATTCAACCTTGCAACGATGGATTACGCTTGCTAAAAAACATGAACTTGAAACTAAAAATAATGGTAGTCACATGACAACAGAAAAACGCCCTCATGACTGGAGCTTAGAAGAAAGGCTTAATGCCATTATTGAATGTGCGAGTTTAGGTGAAGCAGCTCTTAATGAATATTGCCGTGCTAAGGGGCTTTACCCGCATCATATTAAACAGTGGAAGCAAGATTTTGCTAAAGGGCCTTCAACGAAGCCCGTAAAATCAGACAGTAAACAGCTCAAACAAGAAATTAAGCAACTTCAAAAAGAGCTTAATCGTAAAGACAAAGCGTTAGCAGAAACAGCTGCCTTACTTGTACTCAAAAAAAAAGCAGATGCGCTTTGGGGTTTCAACGAGGACGATTAACCAGCTCAACTGAACGTCATGAACTGATAAAGCTCATTACCGACGCGCAGAAATCAGGGGCAAGGCAAGCAAAAGCATGTGAGTTACTTGGTCTAACGGCAAGAACAATTCAACGCTGGATTGAAGCTGATGATATGACAGATAAGCGAACGAGTACGATAAAGCGACCACCTAACAGGCTAACTGAATTAGAGCAACAGCGTATTATTAAGACAGTAAATTCAATAGAATATGGACATTTACCACCCAGCAAGATAGTCCCTAAACTATTAGATAAAGGTGTGTGGATAGCATCAGAAAGCTCGTTTTATCGTGTTATGAAATCACATAAATTATTAACACACAGAGAAAAAGTTAAACCAAATAAAAAGATAAAAAAGCCAAAAGCGCTCAAGGCAACACGTGTAAACGAAATTTATACATGGGATATCACATATTTGCCAACAGCGGTTAAAGGTCAGTTTTTATACTTATATTTAGTGATGGATATTTATAGTCGAAAAATAGTTGGTTGGCAGGTTCATGACACACAGCTAAGCACACTGGCGGCTGATTTAATGGTAGATATTTGCAGGCGAGAGCAGGTAAAGCCAGATCAAGTCACGTTGCACTCGGATAATGGCAGTCCAATGAAAGGGGCAACGTTATTGGCAACATTGCAGGAGTTAGGTATTGTGCCTTCATTTAGCCGACCGTCAGTGAGTAATGATAATCCTTATTCTGAATCGCTATTTAAGACGTTAAAGTATCGCCCAGAATACCCTGAAAAAGCCTTTGAAAGCATCGGTAGTGCAAGGAAGTGGGTTAACGGATTTGTTGATTGGTACAACGATGAGCACTTGCACAGCGGTATTAAATTTGTCACGCCAAACCAGCGTCATTTAGGATTAGATAAAGCGATACTAGCGAACCGTCACCGAGTAAATGAAATAGCGAAATTGCAAAATCCAATTCGTTGGTCAGGAAAATCTAGAGATTGGACAATGATCAATGAAGTAAATTTAAATCCAGAGAAAAAAGAAGCAATGCGGGCGGCATAAAATTTAATTTGATGCGACAACTAACTTGAAAAACTCCGGAAGGTCTCTTATAATCTGAAAGGCACATGGCTCTACTCTATAAGAGGACATTTATGAATACCTATCAAAAATCTATGAATGCGATTTCTGCTCTGACTAAGGAGCAGTATCGGGTGACGCAAGAAAATGGTACAGAGCGTCCAGGGACTGGTGAATTGCTAAAGAACACCAAGCCCGGCATTTACGTGGATATCGTGTCAGGTGAGCCTTTATTTGCGTCTTCTGCCAAGTATGAATCAGGGTGTGGTTGGCCGAGCTTTACCAAAGCGATAGACTCTGTCAACGTAATTGAAATCACTGATAGGTCGCACGGCATGACCCGCACAGAAGTGCGCTCAACTCATGGCGACAGTCACTTAGGCCATGTATTTTCAGACGGTCCCAAAGACCAGGGTGGCCTACGTTATTGTATTAACTCAGCGTCATTACGTTTTATTCCTAGGGAAGAAATGGCAAGTAAAGGTTACGCAGAGTATTTAGACCAAGTAGAGGACATTTAATTATGGCAATTGAACGCGCAGTATTAGCCGGTGGCTGCTTTTGGGGCATGCAGGATCTTATCCGCAAACGTCCCGGTATCACTTCAACCCGAGTAGGTTATACCGGTGGTGAAGTGGCTAATGCTACCTACCGCAATCATGGTAACCATGCTGAAGGCATTGAAATAATGTTCGATAATGAAATCACCAGCTATCGACAAATTTTAGAGTTTTTCTTTCAGATTCATGACCCTAGTACAGTAAATAGACAAGGTAATGACAAGGGCACATCTTATCGCTCAGCCATTTATTATACCTCTGAGGCACAGCATGCTGAGGCAGTAAAAACCATTGCTGACGTGGATGCTTCGGGATTATGGCCTGGAAAAGTAGTGACTGAAGTCGAACCTGCAAGTGATTTTTGGGAAGCGGAGGCTATGCATCAGGACTATTTGGAACTCCGACCAAATGGCTATACCTGCCACTTCCCCAGACCAGACTGGAAGTTGCCCTCATCTCAATGAGTTTGCAGCAGCCCACACAGACTTGCAATTTGCATACGACAACCACCCTTAATACAATCGGCTTAGGCGGTGGTTGTCACTGGTGCACCGAAGGCGTATTTTCATCACTTATTGGCATTGCTACTGTCAATCAAGGTTGGATCGCCTCAATTGGTGACAACGCTCAGTTCAGCGAAGCCATTGAAGTGGTTTTTGATCCGACTGTTATTTCTTTATCAACCTTGATCGAAATCCATTTACATACTCACGCGAGCACATCAAACCACTCAATGCGTGGTAAATATCGTTCAGCGATATACGCTTATGATGAGGTTCAGTATAACCAGGCTGTAAACATATTAGATGCCTGTAGAGCTGATTTTGAGCAGCCAGTCATTACTCAGGTTTATTTTTTTAAGGATTTTAAAGCGAATAAAACTGAGCTTATCGACTACTTTTATACAGCACCCAACAGACCATTTTGTCAAAGGTACATTCATCCAAAACTCACCTTCTTATTAGCACGTTTCAGCCACTATGTTGATACACATAAATTGACAGAGTCAGGTGTAGAGTTAACATCGATATAGGCTGTGCTACTCTGCAAGTTCGAGCGTCATGATTACCAACTCTAGTAGTGGCATCGATCACACGAAAACTAAAACGATGTCACCGCAAACGAATGGGATCTGCGAGCAGTTTGATAAGGCGATCCTGAACGAGTTTTATCAGGTGGCTTTTCGCAACAAGTTAATCAAACGCTGGAGACGCGGCAAAATGATCAGGATGAGTGGCTGTCTTACAACAATGAACGAACTCATCAGGGCAAAATGTGCAACGGCAGAACGTCAGTTGAAACTGATCTGATCCAGTAGTTCTGTACACCGCGCTAAGTGAGTAAAATCACATAACGATACAACAACGTTACCCTACATAATCCCAAACTAATTTATCGTTGGAAACGCGAGTTATCCGTGAAGATGATAGAGCTTCTACGCGAGATCCTTTCCAACTGAGTCTGTTCGATGCTCTGTTATACCAATATCTTTGGAAACGCCCTTCGATGGTAGCTTGTTGCTTCTATCAACATTCATACACTTTTGTGAAAAAAATTTCCTGTGTATTTATCGGTATAGCATAAAGTCCATAATCAAATTAAAACGCTACCTAGTACAAAATTGCCTATTATTTAACCTTGACACTACCAATATGCACTGATCTGATATATATTGATTTAATGTATATTTTGCAGGCGATTTTTATGAAAAGTGCACTACTGCGGATCATCACCAACCAGAGCGCGTTTCCTTCATTGACGGAAATATCCTTGACGGGTCATAGCAACATCTCAGGGACAAACGGAGCAGGAAAAACCTCATCTCTTGTTCTGGTTCCTGTTTTTTATGGGATTGACCCTCAGTATATGGTCAGAGAAAAGCCTAAAACCTTTCTGGATTTCTATCTTTCTAAAGCACGTAGTTTTGTCATTTTTGAATATCAACGACAAGATCAGATCTCCTGTGTCGTGCTTTACAGACATAACAACACGTTGCATTACAGGTTTGTCAAAGGGGACGCCGATTCCACTTTATTTACAGAACAGAGCAAAATGAAGCTGAATAATGCGGAAAATATTGATTGCTGGCTCTCGGAAGACATCGCTCAGATAACAGAAGTGTCCCGGCAGATCAAAACCATCAAGGATTACTGCGCAATTATCCAGCACAACTTGTCGCACCTATCCCCGATTAAAGCTCGACAGTCAGGACTCAAGGATATTGCTGATAAATTCTCTCTGTGCCGTCCAGGGAAATCAATGAGGCACATTGAACGCTTAACGTCCGTCATGCACAAAAAAACAAAATTGATGGAAGGGTTAAAAGACATGGTTGCAGATTGCTTTATCCCCCTGTGTCAGGATAGTTGTCGCCTCAGTTTTTCATAAAAATAAAACAGGGAGCGGTAAGTTTGTTATGAATGAAGCATTATCCAGAAGAGCATAAGCAAGCCGTCATTAGAAAGCTCCTTGAAAGTGGCTTATCATTAGGCCAATTCGCAAAGCTAGAAAGTATCAACTTATCTACTTTGTATTCATGGCGAGATAAGTATTTAAAAGTAGGTTCTAGTTTGGCAGAGAGTAATAATTTAGATGGTTGGTCACCAGAGCAAAAGTTCTCAATTGTTTTAGAAACGTCAGCATTAAGCGAAATTGAGTTAAGTGAGTATTGCCGTGAAAAAGGGCTTTACCCTGAACAAGTTAAAGAATGGAAGCAAAGCTGTATTGCAGGCAATCAAACACAAGCCCAGCAGCGTAAGCAATTAGCCCAAGAGCGAAAAGCCGACCGTAAGCGAATTAAAGAGCTAGAAAAAGAGTTAAAACGTAAGGATGCAGCCCTAGCAGAAACTGCGGCATTATTGGTGTTAAGAAAAAAGTTAAATGCCTACTGGGGGGAAGACGAGGACAGTTAACCTCACTCTCAGATAGGCTGCATTACACATCCTTGATTGATAATGCCGTTACCTCAGGCGCAAGAAAGGAGAAAGCCTGTGAAGAAATTGGTTTGTCTATACGGACGTTACAGCGTTGGCAGGAGCAAGGTGAAATCATCGGTGATAAAAGGCCTATAGCGGATAGACCCCAGCCCCAAAATAAGCTAACAGAGGAAGAACAGCAAGCCATATTAGCTATCAGCAATCAAGAAGAATACGCTAATTTAGGGCCAAGCCAGATAGTACCAATGCTGGCAGATAATGGGCAATATATCGCATCTGAATCAAGCTTTTATCGTGTGCTGAAGGCCAACAACCAACTCACTCATAGAGGAAAAGAAAAACCTAAAGGTAGCCGAGCTAAGCCTAAGGGGTACACAGCGACAGGACCAAACCAAGTGTGGACCTGGGATATCAGCTACTGTCCTTCAACAGTGATTGGACGGTTTTTCTACCTTTACATGATAATCGACATTTTCAGCCGTAAAATTGTGGGTTGGGAAGTTCATGATAGTGAATCAGGTGACTATGCTGCAAAGTTACTTGAGCGAACTCTCTGGGCTGAGAAATGCGTTAAACAAAACGTGGTATTGCACTCAGATAACGGCAGTCCGATGAAATGCTTAACGATGCAGTCCAAGATGCTTGAAATGGGAGTAATAGGCTCTCGTAGTCGTCCAGGTGTCAGCAATGATAATCCGTACTCGGAATCACTGTTTCGCACGGTCAAATACAGCCACCGCTGGCCAAGTGAAGGCTTTAAAAGCCTTGAAGATGCAAGAACTTGGGTGAAAGACTTCGCGAATTGGTACAACAATGAGCACAGACATAGTCGTATCAAATTCGTGACACCGGCACAACGTCATCATGGTGAAGATAAAGCGATATTGGCAAAACGCCGTGAGTTATACAAAAAATCGCAAAAAATTACCCCTAACCGCTGGTCAAATGGCACCAGAAACTGGGATGAAATCGGTGAGGTGGAGTTAAACCCAGAGAACAAAAAAGAAGCAGCTTAACAGCTTAGGCGACAACTACCTTGAAAAACGCCGTTATTGACAGTCAGCTAGATGTCGGGAAAGCGCCATATAACGACAATGATACGTTGACGATTGATGCTCTCAGTGCGCTTGAGCGAATGATGTCGCATCAGAGTGAGTTCGAGTCTGCTATTCAGGCCTATGGCGACATCAAATCTGTATGGTCATTACTATTGAGTCATACCAAGCAGTTGGATGAGCACAAATTAGTGCTCAGTAGTGAACAAGAAAGGGCAAGGAGTTTATTAACCGAGTTGCGTGACCAGATCAGAATCACGCAGAAAACGTTCGATGCCAAAATTAGTGAAACGCAAGGTAAAGTGAATGATCTGAATGACTCCTTCAAGCATTTGGAAAGGGTTATTGAACACCTTTATGCAAAACGAGACGAGTATGACGAACTCGATTTGGTTCAAAAGATAGCGGCATATAACGAGCTGCACAACCTTGAGGTGATAGCTCAAGACGCCGTCAAGCATCATGTGATGTTGTTGGACTCCGTCAAGGAGGAATCCAACGCCTATCAAGCACAATCCGCAAAAGTTTCGGCGCAAGCATCCCAACGTCGAGAGACGTTGTCTGTCAAAATAGATGCAGTCAAATCTGAAAAAGCGGCCCATCAAAAACAAGTCAATGATGGTGTCATGAGGATTGAACGGGAAACCACTGACGCTATTAAGCAATATGAGTCAAAGCGAAGCGAAAAACGCGATGTCCATGTATCTGCCATCAATCAAGCCGTCAGAGCGGAAGAGAAGGCACGGTATATCACGCAAGAAGAAAATCTTGCCTTATTGAAACTGCAAGAACACCGTAACGCGATCGACGAAGAGATTAACGAGCTTAAGATCAAGCATAAGCAAACTCAGAACGCGTTTGATGACATCCTCACTAAACGGCAAAGTTATGAATTACACAGATTGGGGCTTGGTAAAAAACTCGACTCTTGTGAGACCCAAATAGAAGATGTACGCAATTTACTTAGCCCGAACAAAAACAGTTTGCGTGCTTACCTGGCTGACAATATTCCAGACTGGCGCAAGACTTTCGGTAAATTGCTTAGTGCAGAAGCATTAAACAATTCGAAGCTCAATCCTGTTGTCGTTGACACAGACGCAACACGGACAGTCTTCGGGATTACTCTTGAGATAGAGAATTTAGATCTGCCAGAGTACGCACAGCCGAACGAACTGCTTGATCAAAGACTCATGTTGCTTCTTCGCGATAAAGACGTGTTGCTTGAAGAGATTAAATCATGCGAAAGCGAGATTTCTTTGGCAACTTCACAAAGTCACAAGTTCAAGTCAGAGCTTGGGACTTGTGAAAGTCGGCAGGATGCTTTATGGGAAATGAGCCGACAGCTTAAATTAGAACGCGATAAACTTGAGTCTGAGTTTAAAACAGAGCAAGAGAACCGCCTTGATGCTGCATCCAAAGCTTTAAAAGAGGCTGAACGTGCCTTGAGTGCTTTTGATTCAGAAACGGCGTCAACAGCGTCTGACATGCGTTTAATGGGTAATGAGCAGCGACTCCAATATTCCTCAAGAGAGGCAATAACTTCCGCAGAGTTTGAAGTAACCATCCAGCATTTGTTGACTCAAATTGATGAAAACAAGCGTCAGGAAAGCAACCGGTGCGATTTCGCAGGAGGAATGGGTTCAGGTCGTTCAGCTCGCCCCAAAAGTTGCTGCACACCCCGAGCCACCGCTTACTGAAAAAATGCGCACCCTTGCTTACCTCGGCGCTGATGCGACCAAGTTCAGAAACTTTGACGCGCAGACTCACGAGGCGGCGCTGGCCATGAAGCTGGCTGCTGCGAGCAGCGACGGCAAGGCGGTGATCCAATCATTCGCCCACGTGCAGGAAAGCTGCTTGGGCTGCCACCAAGCTTTCCGTAAACCTTTCGTGGAGCATTCATCTAATTAAAGCGCCTAAAGAGTGTATTGATTACGTGATTCTGCACGAGCTTTGTCATATCGCTGAGCACAACCACAGTGAGAAATTCTGGCGCTTATTAACAAGCGTGATGCCTAATTGGAAAGCAGTAAAAGCCCGTTTAGATGGAATGGCGGAGCTGTATTTGAATGAGTAAGGATTGTTGAATGACATGCCCAACTTGTGAAAAGCATATTGGCTGGGATTGGCTCGAAGATGAGTGCATCGAGCCAAACGAAGCCTTTGACTGCCCACACTGTGATGAAACCTTGCGCTATGAAGTGGATGAAGGTACTTACCTTGGTGCTCAGCATGTAACGATTGAAGTTGTGGATGATTAGGTAAATTATTTATATCCGAGTGCCTATTCATTTAAGGTGAATAAGTATTTTCATTGTTCCATGAAGGTTTCGATGCATCGAATCTTTACTCTAACCAATAAATGTCCAAAAGTGAGTTTGAAAATGATCAAACTTAGTTATCAGAAACTGATATTCGTCCTCAGATAAATTATCAAACAATAGCGGTATTACCGTTCATGACAACCATAATTTTTATCAAACTTTATTATGGTCGTACACGAGTCGCCAAGTGTGTTATCTGGCCGCAGAGTGTTCGCTGTAGAGCTTCACCGCCAAGGCTACGATGTTGCCCACATACATCACATGCTAGGTAATCGCACACTCGAAACCACGCAAAAGCTGCTAACAACTGACCCCGTATCTATGGGGGCTATAGCTGCAAATGCCTTTTAATGATGGTACTAAAAAATAGTATCAAATTCGATTGAAAAGATACTAAAAAGTGGTACTATGAATTTAACGGATTATGAGGCTTTATGAACAAAAAACATTTAAGAACGTTAGCGGCTATTTTTGCTAGACCTGTCAGCGGTTCTATCAAGTGGTCTGATATTGAAGCGCTGTTTATTGCTCTAGGGGCAGACATAGAGGAACGTGAGGGTTCTCGAATTGGTGTGGTGCTGTTTGGTGAAGTTCAGGTATATCACCGCCCACATCCTCATAAAGAAACTGACAAAGGCGCAGTGGTAAGCGTCAAAAAATGGTTAGAAAGAAACGGGGTAAAAGCATGAAAAATCTAATGATGATCAACGGGGTAAAAGCCTTTATTAATTTTGATCCAGACGCTGAAACATTCCGTGGAGAGTTCGTTGGGTTAAACGGCGGCGCGGATTTCTACGGTGAAAGCATCAATCAATTGGAAGCCGAGGGCGCGAAGTCATTAAGCGTTTTTTTAGAGATGTGTCAGGAGCGTGGCATTGAGCCTTATAAAAACTTCTCTGGCAAATTCAACGTTCGGATCTCGCCAGAGGTTCACGCTCGACTGAATGAAATAGCGCTATCGCAAAGCATTAGTTTGAATGCTGCGGTAGAAAATGCAGTCAATGACTACATTGCACATTCAGCGTAGGACGGAAACTAGAATGTCAGAAGAACTTCCATTTGACGAAGGTCGAGCAGCTAATGTCACATCCTTACAGCAAATTCAATAAAAATACTGGGGTTGAACTGTTAAGTTAGTTTACTTAGGTTGAGCATGGAAATATTGAATTACCTCGTACCAGGAGAGAAATTGCTAGTTGAGAAGATGCTTTCCTAGTGTTTTTCAAGTAGGTGCGAGCACACCACTAATATTTTTGAGACGTTACAACAAAAGCAATAACCTCTTCTTAATTTTCCAAGCTAAACGAACACATTACCTTCATCATAGGGTAATCCCCCCTAAAAAAAGCTGATTTCAAAAGTAGAATTTTCTCGTACTATATACGCAGGGAGATTCTGCATGAAAACATCAAAATTTAGCGACAGCCAAATCTTGGCTATCCTCAAGCAAGCCG
>NZ_JCAYNV010000023.1:0-46418 GCF_059758055.1 Shewanella sp. MF05956
AAATTCTCTTTGAAGTGGTCAATATGCATGGTGTGCTCCCGAAAAAAGGGAGTATAAGATCATAGCGAGATGTTAACGTCAAATAGTGCGTCAAATTGTTCAAAAAACATTCACGATCTCGCCCTGAGGTTGGTGTCCTGTTAATATGCGCACTGGCAAAACCAACCATGGTTAATAAACCCGACCATGACACCAAGCTGCATACCAACCACCAAATTTGCCACCGAGCCGTTAATGACAAATACGGGCTTAAATCTGGTGAATAGTAATATGCATAAAAAAGTAACGAGCTAATGAGTAGACTGATTAAATAGGTGCGACGATGCAAAGCCAATGTTTGCCAAATCTGTCCGCTGTATATAAAACTCATACCCACAAAAAAGAACAACACAAAAAACAAACTTAATGACAGGTTTTCAATATGATGACTGTCATCGGGCATTAGGTATTTTGCCAAACCTCTCACTATGACCAACACCAGCCCTAACGACAATAATCCATATTGCGACTGGCTCAGGCGTTCAAGCCATTTAAGCCACACAGTTCCCGTTGCGCCATCTAAAAAGCGCTTAAACGGAATAGCCAGTAACATAAAAATCAGCAGAAACTCGATAAACCATAAATGATTGTTATCAAAAGACCACATAAGTTGGCCATAGGCTGATAACAATGACTCATAATCTGCGATATTTTCGATATAGTTTTGCGGCGGTACTATCAATATCATCCCCACCAGCAATGGTATAAATAACCGATGAAATTTACTGATCATAAATGATTTTGCCGACATTTTTTGCAGTAACAATAAACTACCAGCGCCTGCAATAAAAAATAACGTTTGCAGCCTCAACTGCTCAAAATAAACCATAATGTCGTCAAGCACTTTGCTGGACTCGTTATTTATTACATGCCAGCCATCACCATTGAATGGCATAAAAATGTGATGTAAAAAAACAGCAAATATCAATATCACCCGCAACCAATCAAGCTCAGAGTAACGTCTACTTTGGGGTAAAACCTTGTCCATAATCAATGCCTTCCTCTGGCTTATTCGTTTAATGGTATGCCGTGATGGCATACTGATATATATCAGTTATAAAAATAATAGTAAGGCTATTTTAGGGCATGAGTAGCATACGGCAACAAAACCCTAACTTTTTTATTAGGCCATACTTTTTGCAATACTTGGTTGATTAGCGATGACTCGCGCCACAAAGGCATTGACCGTAGCACTGTGATTAGTTGACTTGACATGCAACTGCGTCGCAATGGATTTATGCGCATCAGTAAGCGCCATAAAACTTAAACAGGCAGAACTTAAATAGGCAATATTTAACTCGCCCACCTGCCCTTGCTCTGCTCGCTTTACCTGGCTTTTAGCTTTTTCTGCCAAGGCAATAATCTGTTTGGCATCATGCAGTAACTGCTCACCTGCTGTCGTGATCATCACCTCTCGCGAGTTACGAATAAACAACAATACTCCAAGCTCATCTTCAAGCATCGCAATATCCCGGCTAATGGCGGGTTGCACAGTATTTAGCGCGCCGCGCCAGAAAAGCTTTGATGTGCTGCCACACTGATAAAGCTATTAAGCAATTTATTACCTCTTTTGTTGAGTTTATTCCTGGTGGAGTCTCTGCGAGATTTTATACCAGCATGTTATTAGCCAGCCTAGTCACGATGGCATTAGTTATCATGCAATACAGCAACAATAAACGCATTAATCAGTTCAAAACCGACAATACATAAACAATGGACGGCAGCCGTTTTGCCCGTAATCATCTTAAATTAGCGCTTTGACTCGTGCCAGTTGCGACTGAAACAACACGCTATCTTGATGCGACACGATATCGCTTTCGGTTATCCCTAAAGCGACTAACCGACAGGCTTCATCTGCTTCAAAGTGATAACCCAACGAATGGCGATTATCGGCATATGAGTCAACTAAATCATCGAGATGATATAAATGACACTCTGATGCTCTAAATGCATCAGGAATAACGATGTAGCCTTTATCGCCAATCAAATAAGCATTATTACTTAATCGACATTGAAATGAACTTGCGAGGCTTACCGCAACTTGTTCACTTTTACCGATAATAATCACATCATCTTCAACCCCCGTCTCACATAGCTGGGCTTGCACATATAAATCATCGATATCGGCGGCTAAAAAGTAGTCAGCAATAGCTAACGGGTAAATGCCCATATCAAGTAAACAACCACCAGCCAATTGTCGATTATATTCACGGCCATTTGCGCTGAAGGGAATGGGATAACCAAAGTCGACTTTGACATGTTTAAGCTGGCCGATTTTACCGTCATCGAGCCACTGTTTGGCCTGCTTCATTGCCGGTAAAAAATAGGTCCATAACGCTTCCATTAACAGTAACCCCTTTTGTTGTGCCAATTGGCACAACTGTTGGCATTCTTCAACTGACACTGTCATTGGTTTTTCGCACAATACATGCTTACCCGCCATTAAGGCATCATAAGCTTGTTGAAAATGAAAGTTATGTGGGGTGGCGATATACACAATATCGACATTGGGATCATCAAATAACGCTTGATAACCCTGGTATGATTTATCGGCCCCATATTGTTTCGCAAACTTATCGGCATCCGCTTGCTGACGAGCGGCAACGGCATACAAATGGCTTTGCGGTGAGAAAGCCAGATCTTGACAAAATAACGCAGCAATTCGCCCTGTACTGACAATGCCCCAATTTATTATTTTCATGAACACTCCATTTCAATGTCGGTTAATCCGCGTTACGTTAATGTCGAAATAAGCTTCATATTAGCACGTCGCCATTTAAAGGTTTGTACATGGCCACCTTAGGCGGAGCAACATCATTAAGTATCGACGACAAAGTGGGTAACTTTATGCCCGGTAAAGAAGCCGATTTTGTGGTGTTAGACTGGGCAGCTACCGATTTACAACAGCTGCGCTTTAGCTATTCAAGTGGCATTGAAGACAAACTGTTTGCAATTATTATGCTGGGCGATGACCGTAACATTTTTGAAACCTACGTCGCAGGTAAATCGGTGTACCAACGCGATACGCTTAACCCTAAATAAAAATTAAGACTCATTAATGACAACAATTTACCTTGTTGTCATTTTATGCGTTAGTGCACAAAAATTAACCATTCTTATGGTATGGTTAATATCGGATGTTAGTTTTAGGGGTGCTAAATATGCAAACTCTCACCAAAGAATACATCACCTCACTGTTACCTGAGCGCCCTGATAATAGCCATAAAGCGACCTTTGGCCATGTGCTAAATATTGCAGGCTCAATGCATTATCGCGGTGCAGCATATTTATCGAGTTTATCAGCACTGAGAACAGGTGCAGGTTACGTGACACTGGCCAGCAGCCCTGGTGTTTGTCAGAGCGTAAGCGCATTAACGCCCAACATTGTCATGCGCCCGTTACCGACTCGGCCCATTATTTACGCCGAACTCAGTACGCAAATGACCGATTCTGTGTGTATCGAATTACAATCAATCGACACTGAATCTATTGATGAAAAAGCAGTAGCACAGTTACATGATTTATTAGAGAAAGCCTCGGTTATCACGGTAGGCAGTGGCCTCGGTATTAGCCTAAGTAAAGATGAGTTTAATCTCTCAACGACACCATTAAGCGCCACGGCGATTGCTGAGGGAAATCATGGGTTTTTCTTTGCCTTGCTCGGCGCACTGCAAACTCGCCCCCAAAGTATGGTATTTGACGCTGATGCGCTCAATTTTATTAGCCATTTATTACATCATTTACAACCTCAAACACCCTTACGTTTACCCAAAAACAGTATTATTACCCCGCACCCTAAAGAGCTGGCACGCTTACTTAATATTGATGTTGAAGAAATTCAGTCTGATCGCGCTCATTACGCGACATTAGCAGCAAAACAGTTACACGCTATCGTGGTATTAAAAGGTCACAATAGCGTGATAAGCAATGGAGAATATGCCTTTATTAACCCTACAGGTAACAGTGCACTTGCCAAAGCTGGCACGGGGGATGTGTTAACGGGGATGATTGGCGGGTTTTGTGCTCAAGGCATGAGCCCATTAAATGCAGCTTGCTTAGGAGTCTATTTGCACGGATTAGCGGGTGATTTAGCCGCACAGGCATTAAGCGAATATTCAGTGCTAGCCAGTGACTTACTTGACTATATCCCGCAAGCCATTAAACACATAATGGCAGACTAAAACCAATCCACATTAGAATGTGCTCTTTTTGCAAAAATGATCAGGGCGTTATTCGCAGCAAGCTTTGAGGGCATAGTACTCTCGGTAACGGCTCCTGAGCTGTTCTACTTCATCCATGCTGTATCGTTAAGACAGGCCAACAAAGAAAGGCGTGCTGATAAGTTCGCCCTTCGGGGGGATCACAAACCCTATTATGGTTTTAAATGACTTTGATGTGGATGACTTTGATGTAGATGACTTTTATGTAGATGACTTTGATATAGATGACTACACCTACATTCATCTTCATTGTTCTTAGCCTCGTGACACAGCCTAAAATAGATCACTTTCTCATAAGGATTCGCATAACATCTGCACCGATAAAGGATGACTCCATATGAAAGAAGCACCGCAGCAGAGGATGAGCTTAGGTTAATGCATAAAACAATGTACATTAGTGATTGATGATTTTATAAGCCACTATATCTAGCGATTATGATGATTGTCTGCGCGAGCGCGTAGACTTAAAAATGCCAAGCCAAAATGCGATTTCAAGCAAGATGCCCATGACAATAAACGCCACTGCACCAGTTGCACTGCCAACAAAATAACAAACTAAGGCTAAGCAAATTAATGCTGCTAACAATAAATATTGGGTCACTGCTGTCATGTAAACTCCGTAAATTATATGGCCATTTAATCAAAAATACTTAATCAACAGCACTGTATCAATGAGACTACATCAACGAGATTGCATCAATGAGAGTGCATCATTGATGCTAAGAATCTAATCCATCAATGTAAAACATTACCATGTCACAAAAGCGACACGATATTCACATTAACACTATTTAATCGATGACATTCGCAAAAAGTGAACCTCTAAACAACAGTTTAACCGTATGGTATCGACTTGCTTTGATGAGTGAGCTTTCATCCTAAATTGTAGAATCACAGCATTTCACAACGAATCATTTAAGCATCAGACTAAATAAGAACTAAGCTCATTTCTTCATGGTAAGTTCGCATTGCACACATTAGTTTAGGGCTAACTAATATCATGTGCGCCATCAAGAGAGTACACAATGACAGTTTATTTACCGAAAAGCTGAAACTGTTAACAAACCTGCAATCATGCTAAGTTGATGAGTCAATTAGGCGTATTTTTGCACAACTGTATTGTTATGTTTATTCGTCAAACCCATTTGTTACCACTCAAGATTACATAGAATACTAACGATTAAGCCTAATGGTTATAGAAAATGGTTATAGAAAATGGTTATAGAAAATGGTGACAAACATTAATGATAAACAATAGTGACAAACAATAATGACAGACTACTCTACCCTCAGGTACGGAGCTCTATATGAAAAACAGATTTTTAATTGCTGGATTACTACTCAGTATCTCTGCATTTCAAACCTCTGCACAAGAACATTGCGGCACAGTGACTATCGCCGACATGAATTGGAGCTCCGCGTCGTTAATTGCCAATGTCGATCAGTTTATTTTAGAGCATGGCTACGGCTGCGACGCCACGCTAACACCAGGAGATACCATACCAACGAGCACCTCTATGGTTGAAAAAGGTCAACCCGATATTGCCCCAGAAATTTGGTGGAACAACGTCAAAGACCTAATGGATCGAGGGATCAGTGAAAATCGCCTTGCTGTTGCGGGTCATTCACTCACCAACGGTGGCGAAGAAGGGTTTTGGGTACCTAAGTACATGGTTGATAAAGTTCCGAGTCTGCAAACCATTGAAGGTATTATTGCCAACGCAGCGCTGTTTACCAATCCGGATAACCCAGAGCGCAGTGCTTTTTACGGTTGTCCTGTCGGTTGGGGTTGCCAAATTACCGCAACCAATCAATATCGCGCGTTAAAACTCAATGCTGCGGGCTTTGATTTAATCACCCCTGGCTTTGGTGCGGGATTATCAGGCTCTATCGCGCATGCTTATCAACGTAAACAACCTTGGTTTGGATATTATTGGGCACCAACGGCCATATTGGGAAAATATGACATGGTCAAAGTTGAGTTTGCGAACGAAAGCGATATCGCACATTTTCGCGACTGTATTTCAAAAGAAGATTGTGCAGAGCCTAAAGCAACAATGTATCCAGCGGCATTAGTACAAACAGTGACTACGGCTAAATTTGCGCAGCAATCGCCCCTCGCATTCAGCTATCTTGGTAAACGTGCTTTTACTAATGCTCAAATGAATCAGTTGTTAGCCTGGATGGAAGAAAATCAAGCTGATAGTCAGGCAGCGGCTGAAGCATTTTTCATTAACCATAAAGACATTTGGGTTAACTGGGTGCCCGCAGATATCGCTGCCAACATTCAACACGCAGTCGATACGTTAGTAAAACCAATCCGCATGAATATGTGACCACTCAGAATGCATCCAGCGTTTTTTGATTAAGGCGTCGTTATGAGGTAATAGTTATTACCTTTCACATAGCGAGATCGCAGAGTAACTGCCGCGGCGGTTAAGCGTGAAAGAGGAGCACCAATTGATAACGTTATATTATAAAATCAGCCGCCAATTCCACCAGATACTCGACTTAACGTTATTGTTTCAGCCACCCCGTTTGATTTCCTATCCCTGTAATGTCCACTGATTAATGCGGATTGGTATTACTCACAAAGCAAGCTGAAAAAGTCTTTAATCGCCATAGGTTTATGGAAAAAATACCCTTGAAATGCACAACACCCCATTGCTGTTAACGTGTCCACTTCAGCTTCTGTCTCTACGCCTTCTGCAATTAACTCTAACTTAAAGGTTCTGGCAATTAGCATCGTCGCTTCAACGATGGCTCGGCTATCATCACGTTTATCGATAAGCGATACAAAGCTCCTATCAATTTTAATTTTATCGACGGGTAAATGCTTAAGATAACTTAGTGAGGAATACCCGGTCCCAAAATCATCAATAGACAATTCAAAACCGATTTGTTTTAACGCTGTAATTTTAGATACCGCCAAATCAATATCTTCGAGCATGGCGCTTTCAGTCAATTCAAGTTCGATATCACTCACTTTTATGTGATGTTGACTAATCAGTGTGCTGATGCGGTCAATAAACTCTGCTTGGTAAAACTGTTTTGCGCTGACATTGATGGCTAATTTGATAGGCATTTTTAATGGCAATGTTTGCAATGTTTGAATGCATAAACACGCTTGTTCAAATATCCACTCGCCCAGCGGAATAATAAACCCGGTTTTTTCTGCAATTGTTATAAACTCATCTGGAGGGATAAAACCGAGCTCTGCATGTTGCCAACGGATCAATAGTTCTGCACCTATAATCTCACCATATTGATTAACTTGGGGTTGTGCCACCATAAAAAAATCATTTTGAATTAGCGCTTGTCGCATTTCGGTGTCGAGTAAATAACGACGTCGAGTTTGCTTTTCCATATCTTGCTGGTAGAACACCGAGCTAGTCCCGGTAGAGATTTTAGCCTTCGACATGGCCAAATCGGCTTGCAGATACACCGTATAAGCATCGCAACTAGTAGACGAAAAATAAGTAATCCCTATGCTGGCATTCACGTCAATACGTCGACCATCAATTTGATAATTTAATTCAAAGCATTGATGTACTTTTAGCAACAACAGATCAAGGTCTTTTTGTAAGTTCAATTGGTTTGGGCATAAAATAACAAATGCATTACCCGAAAAACGCCCTACCATTTCCTGCTTAAGGCATATTTGTTGTAATCGTTGTGCGACCTGGCAAAGCAGTTCATCACCAACGATATGTCCTAGAGAATCATTAATGTCTCTGAAATGGTCTAAATCAATATAAATTAACGCACCATGGCGATCGTGTTGAACGCATAACTCAATTTGTTGGTTAAGCACATTAATAACTTGAGTGCGGTTAGGTAAACCCGTTAGTTCGTCATGGAATGCAATAAAAGTCAGTTGCTGCTCGGCTAGTTTTCGGCGCTCTACTTCACTCACCACTCGTGAATGCTGTAAAGAAGCACGGCAAACATAGAACAAATCTTTTACTGCTGGTGTAATAGCATTAATCACTTGCGGCGGTAAGGGAATGTCACAGCGTTCAAGTACAAAGAACGTGTGATCGATGAACGCGAACAGATGATAATAAGTCCCTTGATGGACGACGTGCTTAGTGATCACGTTATCAATCCTTGGCTCATTCAATAACTGGGTAAAAAAATCTTTAATTTCTGGAACTTGCTCAGGATAACACGCCGTAACATTTGGCATACAAATCCGCCCTAAATGATTGCACGTCATCTCATTGGGAGTAAACAAGTCACCTGACATTTTAGTCGGCATATACAAATAAGCCGCTCTAACGGATAAACGACGAATACACGTTTCCATGTAGCGCCGGCACAATGACCTTATATCAGTATTCACATTTAGGCTGCGAGTGATTTCATACTGTATTGATACAAGTTCTAATGTGGCTAAGTTGGCGGTAGAATTAATCACACTAAAGCCCCCCTAGCACGATGGTTTTATTAAGAAATTGAATGGCACCTTGGTCAGTATTTTTTATCTCACCAATAGATAATACTCCAGCCAATTTTTTCCCCACTGGCATCTGTGCATTAATGGCATTGAGTTCTAACTGATATTCATCATTTAAAAATAATGCTCGTGAAATACAATCAATCAGCACCACATAATGCATTTGCTCAGCCGTGTTTGGCTGTAGTTTTTGCGCAAATTGTTTACCTGCATCGCTGGCTGCCGTAATTAAAATATCTTTAGTGGCATTAAGAATATACACCAAACTGTTTTCAGCAACATTACCCACACACACAAGACTATTACCGTTAACTGCAATAATATCTCTAACTAAATACTCTTCATTTAATTGTTTTAAACCAAAAGGATAACTATGTATGTGTTGGGCAATTTCATCTTGTGTGATGTCCATACCACTCACTGTGGATATTGCATCACTATAAATATCTGCGGCGGGTTGGTAATTTAGACTATAGATTATGTTGTCTTTGGCTTCGGTGACTAAATAAGGACCTGCAACTTGAGGTAAGTCATGCTTGCCTTCTACTTGCAATTTAACGGTATTGGACAAACAAAAGATAATTGCGGCATTGCTAAAGCAGCCCTGTTCATTAGCCACACACATATTGAAGCGATTATTAAGATCTCCAACACCTGCGCCAATCAATATCCTGTCACTGCCAAGGTTTTCATAAACTGTTGCAATAAAGGGCTCTACTGCAGGGCTTAATCCATCAACAAAAATACCTGCAGAACCCAAGGTACCATTTGAGGCAACAAACTGTTGAAGTTGTTGGCATAAAACATCGTGACTTGCGGCAATATCTGGGATTAATAAACTGCATATTTTATCTTTAAAGCCAAGCACCAACACGCCTTTATAACTGTAATGATCTTCAAATATCACGCCAGGAATAATACAAGCATTGAGCGGCACAGGTGTGGCCGCAGCAATACCAGGAATAGATTCAATATGCAGTGTGGACTGAGAACCCATTAACACTAAAATATATTGTGCTTTTTGACTAACGGTATGAGCAATTAATGAAACAACATCATCCTCTGTTGCCTCATCTAAAAATTCGATATTGGTGAATATAATTGTCATTACTTATCTGAAATTCCCTATCATCAAATGGCTTCATTATCATAGTTGATAATGGCATATTCTTAGCACGACAAATAGTGAATTGTGGCTTTCATCACATCATCTAATGAGCATAATTCACACTACCCTCTAATGACCTGCTTCATTTCAAATTTTGTATCAAGTACTTAAGTGACGTGAGTGAGTTCAATGCTTGTATGAGAAATAAACGAAAAGAGTAAAACATAACACGTCACCCACTGACTATAGGTGACGTTATTGTCACTTTTAAAATAAAATAGAGTCGCGTTTATCTACCCAAGTAACGTTTCTAAGCATTGCTCTTTGATGCCGTAAAACGCTTTAATATCCGCAATTTGCTGTAAAATTGCACTGTTGTCACGGGGTTGCTTACGTTTTTGCGCCAAGATCATTTTGTTTTTGCTGGTGTGTTCAAGGGAAATAAACTCAAACACTTGCGTGTCGTAACCGTGAGCTTCTAACAATAATGCGCGTAGGCCGTCGGTGATCATTTCAGCTTCTTGACCTAAATGGATCCCATGTTGTAATAATGGTGCCAGTAACTGCGGGCTTTGCATTTGTGGGCGAATTTGTTTATGACAACATGGCGAACACATAATAATTTCCGCACCGGTTTGGATGCCCATGTGCAGCGCGTAATCAGTAGCGATGTCACAAGCATGTAAGGCAATCATGATATTAATGCCCTGCGCCTTAAAGTGTTGCACATCGCCCTGTTCAAACTTAATCCCAGTTAATGCTAGCTTCGCAGCCGTTTGATTACACAAATCAACTAACCCTTGGCGAAGCTCTACTCCAGTTACCTGGGTTTTCACCTGTAACTTATCGATAAAATAGTCATGCACCGCAAAGGTTAAATAGGCCTTACCTGAGCCAAAGTCTGCAATATGCACTTCATTTTTATCGGCTAAGCCGGTGTTATCAATGGCACGTGATAACACTTCAATAAACTTATTGATTTGCTTCCACTTTCGTGACATCGACGGAATAATCTCGCCCTTAGCATCGGTAATACCTAGCTCGCGTAAATACGGACGATGTTGTTCTACAAAACGCTTTTTAGCTCGGTTGTGTGACATTGCATCATCATCGACGCTAATCTCTTTTTCGCTGGCTTTAGGGGCATTTTTATTGCGATATTTATTGATAAGCACTTTACCCTTTTTACTGATGCTCAACTGCACTTCCCACTCATTAGTCATTAAATGGGCGCTTTGAAAATCACTCTCTAACCATTGCTGGCAAAGGTTGCCAACATCGGCAAGTTCAACATTTTTGGTAATATGATTGGTACGGTATTCATATAAACAAGATGCAAGCCGCTGACCTTTAAGTTCAACACTGCGCACAGCAATGCGAGTCAGCTCTTTATCGTCGCCACGGTATTTTGAAAACACTAAGCGTTGTAACGTGTTGTCAGTTAACGCGTTAACACATTCTTGTACAAAGCCATTCAGTTCGAGGGGGGTTACGTTTGACATTAAAATCTCGTTTACATTAAAAAATTAAAGCGGTATAGCACAAATGATCCTAGCGCATCTCATCTTAGTGCATCACCTGCGGCTAATGCTGATGTCCTATTCTACACCATCTAGCCGATACAACTCTCCTATTGATATCATTTCTCTGTACAGAATGATCCATGGTTTATGCACAAAAGAAAATGGTTGGAACTGATAAGTAAAATGTCAAATGCTTGCCTGCGCGCAATACCGGCTATATTAAAATAGCAATGCAAATACAGGTGCAGTAATGACCATCGCAATGCCGGTAAAAATCATGGTTAAACTGGCAATAACCCCCTCTTCTCGGCCAATTTGATTCGCTTTAGCCGCACCTGCGCCATGGGCAGATGCGCCTAATGAAATCCCTCTTGCCAAGCTACTTTGTATTCTGGCAGCTTTAAATAACGGTTCACAAATTAGCATGCCCATAATTCCGGTCACTAACACCAACATCGCGGTAAGCTCAGGTATACCACCAAAAGCACTCGTGGCTTCAATAGCAAATGGCGTTGAAACAGAACGCACAATTAAGCTTTTAGATAACTCCGATGGCATATGAGTAAAGTGGACAATCATCCATGAAGAGCCAACACCTAAACATAAACCAACGATTACACCCACACTGATGGTGAGCGGATAACGTTTAATCAACGCCCTTTCTCGATAAATCGGCACTGCAAATGCAATAGTTGCTGGCGCTAATAATGCTGGCAACCAATGGGTAAACTGAAAATAATCTTCGAGTGGGATCTTAAAAATCACAACTGTGAGTAATATTAATGTAGGTGCCATGATAATGGGCGCAAACCATATCCGTTGTTGACGTAAATAAAGCTGCTTACTGATGTAATAGCCAGCCAAGGTGAGTAATAAACACAATATACCTAACGATGAACCACTCATAACACCCCCTATATCCATTGCATTAACTCACTGACTATCTAAGCTGAAAACGCAGTGATGTGATGTGGTTTAAACGTTGTTGACGTTCAAATTTAAATAACTTGTCGACGACAAATGCGGTACCCAATAACACGCTGGTGCTAGCAAGTAACATGCACACAATTAGCTCAACACCGTAGCTTTCGAGTATTAATTGATATTTAGTCATCGCAACTACGGGAGGAATAAAAAATAATAGTAAATCGCCGATTAACCATGCTGAGCCTTTATTCACTGCTTTTTCAGGCACCCAGCGACAGGACAACAGTAATAATAACAAGCCCAAACCAATCACACTGCCAGGAATAATCGAGTGCACAGATTGCGCAAACCATTGGCATATCCATGCAAATAAACACAAGCCGACAATTTGAAAAAATAAGGTCGTTTTGCACTTTAACAAGCTTAGATGGGCGTTTAATGAAAATGTCATGTTGAATTACACTGTAGTTTTAATTAATAACTGAAGTTTACTCTTGCTTAATTTATAAAAAAAATGAATATTAATAATCAAATGCATCACCTTTGGTTATACAAATGGATCTTAAAGCACTGCATTATTTCACTGAAGTGGTCAACGCTGGCGGTTTTGCTAAAGCGTGTAACCGTGCATTTGTCACCCAACCTGCGCTTTCTAAAGCCATTCGTTTGCTAGAGGAAGAGCTTGACATGATGTTGTTAGAGCGAGGAAAACGCGGAACGCAAATCAGGTTAACAGAAGCCGGTCACGTCGTTTATCGCCATGCCTCAAGATTAATAGAAGGACGCCAACTCATGTTAAATGAGTTAGACAGTTTACGTAACTTGAATGGCGGCGTACTTAAACTAGGCTTAGCTCCGCTAGGGAGCGCTGAGCTATTTGCCCCTGTCATAGCAAAGTTTAGGCAGTTACACCCTCATATTGAATTACAACTTTTGGTACGTGGTGGTGTAGAACAAACTGTCGCACTACATAAAGACGAAATTGAATTAGCGACAGGTATTATTGATTTTGATGATGAATTTGATGGCATTCGAGTGCGCGATGAGTCAATGGTTGTTGTGCTGCCCGCGGCCCATGCATTAGCAAGTAAACAAACACTACAACTGAGTGATCTCAATAAATTAGCTCAAGTCATGTTTGAACCAGAATATGCATTATATGAATTAGTATTAGGCGCTTGTGCCAAAGCCGGTTTTACACCAAAAAATATCACCCGAGTCAGCCATGCTGACTTTGGTATTGCCCTCGTTGCGGCTGGCACTGGCGTAATGATACTGCCTAAAATTATTGCAGAGCGTTATCGGGTTAATGAGGTGGTTAATATTCCATTAGCCAGTGCCGACTTACGCTGGGAGTTATCATTATTTTGGCGTAAACAAAAACACTTATCATTTGCTGCAAAAGCCATGCTTCAGCTCGTTAAACAACATTTGAGCCAATTAGAAAATACCTATTAAACCAAAGAACAGTAAACATACTTGTATTTAAATAGTGTAGTAGCGAACTTATAATCAGGGTAAGAGCATTATCTTGACCAACCGATTGCGTCCGTATATGTCTATCTAATTTGTATCAAATAGGTCGTCTTAAAAAATAGTTTATATGAGTTGAGCAAATATACATCAATCAAATTTTGGGCTATTGTAGTTTAAGTACCTCCTAAACTTTGTTAAATATTGCTTAAGTAAACTATAAGCATTTTGCTTAAGATACAAAAGAGACCATAAAAATCAACAGATTAAAAATATCACCTTACTTTTATGTTAAATTAACATCAACAATCCGGTCGATGATTAATTGCGGTGAAAAATCGGGGTCTGTTGTTAATTTTGAAGCAATTCAAAGCATCAACATGATTTGTTTGTTTTTAATTGCAGGCAGTCTTTTCTATGCAGTGCAATGGTGGGTATTCGGCTTTTATTCATTAATGCTGCTAACACTGCTGTTTTGCATTAGTTATGTATTTAGTTTTGTGTGGATGCGAGTAGGAAAGCCAAATTATGCGGCATACCATTGCCTTATTATTGCCATTCTTCATTTTATCGCCTATTCAACTGTTATTTTTAATCGTGATTCTGGTTATCAATGGTTTTTAATCGCAATTATTCCAGCCTCTTTTTTGATGCTCCCCTCAGCTCCCCGATGGCATCATCTTATGTTTTCGCTTATTGCGATGTTCGGCATAATGGTGAGCGAAACGGGCATATATGGCGATCCTCTTCTTACATTCCCAGCCGAATTCTGTACGTTATCAATCTTAATCGGAGGGTTATTCTTAGTAATAGGACTTAATCTGACAATGCAAATGTGTAACCATTCACTTGATAAATATCAATCTAAACTGATCACCTTGGGGCAAAAAGATGAGCTCACAAATATTGCTAATCGCAGATTTTTTATGTCTACAATTGAACAGTTCGCTGAAAAAGAGGTAGGGAACTACTTTATTTTAACTTTGGATTTAGATCATTTTAAAAAAATCAATGACCAATATGGACATGCTGTAGGTGATAAAGCGTTAATTAATGTTGCAAAAACAATCAATGACATGATTGCTCATGGGACATTACTCGCACGCCTAGGCGGCGAAGAATTTGCAATATTGCTGCATTGCGACACCAACGAACAGGCTATCAATATAAGTAACGATATCAGGCAAGCGATAGCAGAACAATCGATCATTACAAGCGACGGAGAGAACATTAACTGCACAGCAAGTATTGGCATCGCGCCATTAACCCGAGATTTCTCAGTCTCGATGCAATTATCTGACAAGGCACTATATCGAGCCAAGGCAAATGGCCGCAATTGTGTCGTTTTGATCAACACTATCCCCGAACAACGATAAATTATGAATATCAAAACCGATTTACTTACAGCAGATGAAGCGGACTATGGCATACCAGCAAGCCGGATATTTGCGTTAGTTTTATTGTGTATCAACATTGTATTTATAAGCTATTTCTTCTACAGCGACTATCAGATTATCGTATTAATGGATGCGATTTTCATGGTCCTTTTTATTGCACTATATGGGCTGTCTTTTACTGCTTATGCACTGTTGATTAAAGAATCCTTGATGGTTCTGGCATTACTGCAAATTATGTTACTTTCAGTAGTATTTATCGGCAGAGATTCGGGGATGCATTTATACACAATAGGTATGATACCTGCGACGTATATTTTTGTTTCACGGCGACAAATTTGGCCTCGAATAAGAATTGCCACATTATGTTCCTTGGGATTAGTTTTTGCTGAAACTCAAACCTTTATTAAGCCAGTCTATATAGTGCCTCAGCATGAACTTATGGCCATAAAAATCATGGTTATTATATCGGTGTGCGTAATTGTTTTTAGTTTTTTCTTACTCTTTTTTAACTATATTCAAGATAAGAACACACAATTAAAAACACTGTCAGAAGTTGATGAACTCACAAAAATTGCCAATAGAAGGTTGTTTATACAGCATCTTCAGGATCATACTAAAGAGACTATAACCCATAGTTTATTACTCATAGACATAGATCATTTTAAGCTCATTAATGACCAGTATGGTCATGCAGGCGGAGATGAAGTGCTAAAACATGTTAGTGCATTGATGCGCTCTTTTTGTCACCCTAACGACTTAGTAGCAAGGCTCGGTGGTGAAGAGTTTGCTCTCTTTTTATCTAATACAACACTAACGCAAGCCATCACTCGCGCTGAGCACCTTTGCAAAACAATTGCAGATACACCTACAGATACAATTCTATTTTCACAACCTATTCCCTGTACCGTCAGCATAGGTGTAAACGTGTTAACTAAAGATATTAAAACGAGTTTAGGCAACGCAGACAAAGCAATGTACTCAGCAAAAATGAAAGGTCGCAATCAAGTTGTAAGCTCTAATTAATATTATTTTTTAGATATTCAGGGAAAAGGGATACTCTGGTCACTCACCTAAACTGAACGTCGCTTGTATTGTTATACCAAGTATTAGCCTTAATCACCCAGTAGCAGAGCCATGACAACATATTCAATAGCAACGATATATCCCCATGTTGTGTCTTTTGCTCGTATAATATCGACATAACGATAAAGCGCTAGTCATCACATATTAACAGGTTTATTTATGTCAGCCGAAGTACTCGAAATCCAGAGCTTTATTGCTCAGCACGCTCCATTTGATAAGCTTCCAGAACACGTTTTGATTGACGTTGCCAAAAGTGTTGAGATTTCTTATTACCGTACCGACAGTATGATTGTTAACTTCAATGACAGGATTACCGAACTTTATATGATCCGCAGTGGCGTCGTAGAGTTATATCGCCGTAAAGGTGAGCTCTATAATCGTCTTGATCAAGGGCAATTATTTGGCCAAATGGGATTATTGACCAATAATAAAGTGCGTTTTCCAGCTAAAGCGGTAAAAGATACCCTCGTATACTGTATTCCAGAATCAGTGTTCAATGATTTATGCGAAAATTATGATGATTTTGCAGATTTTGTTGAGGCTGAGGATACCACTCGGTTAAAACAAGCCGTAAAGGGTAAAACCGTTGAGGCTAACGCGCTCACCACCTCTAAAGTGAAAACCTTACTGACGAGAGAACCGGTTATTCTCCCTTGTAACAGCACGATACAAACCGTAGCCCAAATTATGGCTGAACAAAATATTTCTGCGGTATTAATTAATGACCTCAATATAGATGATCAACAAAATAGCAGTTTTGTCGGCATTATTACTGAACATGATCTTTGCGCTAAGGTGATTGCCGTGGGTGTTAATGTTGATAGCCCTATTTCACAAGTCATGTCGACCGATTTAATTTCACTGGATCATAACGCATATATATTTGAAGCGATGCTACTGATGCTTCGTAATAATATTGACCATCTGCCCATTCTTAAAAATAAAATCCCCATAGGCTTAATTGAAGTTGCCGATATTATTCGGTACGAGTCGCAAAATAGTTTGTTATTTGTCAGCAGTATCTTTCAACAGAATAGTTGCGAGGATTTAGTATCGCTATCTTCGCAGTTAAAAAGTTGTTTTGTACGCATGGTTAATGAAGATGCTAACTCGCATATGGTCGGGCGGGCAATGTCTGAAATCGGCCGTAACTTTAAACAACGTTTATTAGAACTTGCTGAAGAAAAGTTCGGCCCACCACCAGTTCCTTACTGCTTTTTAGCGCTGGGTTCAATGGCTCGTGATGAACAACTGATGGTAACCGATCAAGACAATGCCATTATTTTAGATAATAGTTATCAAGTCGCGGTGCATGGTGAATATTTTGCAAAGTTAGCAGATTTTGTGTGTGATGGTTTAGCGGCTTGTGGTTACAGTTATTGTACTGGCGATATTATGGCCAGTAATCCTGAGCACCGTAAAACTCGCTCAGAGTGGGAAGCATGTTTTGCTGACTGGATAGAAAACCCAAACCCAAAAGCTTTATTAAACAGCTCTATATTCTTCGATCTTACCGGGGTTTATGGTCGGGTTAAATGGGCAGAACAATTAAATACATTTATCTTGAGTAAAGCCAAGAAAAACAACCGTTTTTTAGCTTGCCTGGCGCACAACGCCCTTAACCGTAAACCTCCGCTGGGGTTTTTTAAAGACTTTGTGATGGAAAAAGATGGTCGTCATAATAACGCCATTAATTTAAAACGTCGTGGTACTGCGCCATTGGCAGACTTAATCCGAGTACATGCGCTAGCCATTGGCTCACAAGCACAAAATTCATTTGAACGCTTAGAAGATATTATCGACGCGGGTATTCTACCCAACTCAAAGGGGGAAGACTTACAGCATGCGATGGAACTTATCTCTTTGGTGCGCCTGCGCCACCAATCATCCGATATTGAATCTGGGATAGAACCTGATAACAATATTGAACCAGAAAGTATGTCTGATTTTGAACGTCGTAATCTTAAAGATGCTTTTTTAGTGCTAAGCAATGCGCAAAACTTTTTGAAATTTCGCTACAGTTCCAACAAACTTTAAAGGCTAACTCATGACAAATTTCAGTAAACAGGAGATTGTAAACTGGCAAGCCTTTCTCGAATTAAAAATGCAAAAAAGTAAAGATAGACGCTTGTTTGATTTTTACCACGCTGGAACATATCAAAATGAAACACCATTAAGTGATATTGAGTTTGTTGCACTGGATTTTGAAACAACAGGCTTAGACTCAGAGAAAAATAGCATCATTAGCATTGGTTTAGTGCCATTTAATTTGCAACGTATATTCTGCAATAAAGCAAAACAATGGTATCTCAACCCAAAAGATAAACTCCAAGAAAACTCTATTATTATTCACGGTATCACCCATTCAGACTTACAAGGTGCACCCGATCTTTTGTTGATTTTAGAGCAGATTTTAAATGAATTAGCCGGAAAAGTCGTCGTGGTACATTATCGGCATATTGAACGCGATTTTCTCGATCACACATTACGCATGTTGATTAACGAAGGCATTGTTTTTCCGGTAATCGATACGATGCAAATTGAAGCCAATTTGCATCGGGCGAAATCTCAGGGGTTATTTAATTTCTTTAAGCGAAAGCGTCCACATTCCATTCGGCTTGCTAATAGTCGTGAACGTTATCACTTGCCTGCTTATGCTCCTCATGATGCATTAACTGATGCGATAGCCACGGCTGAATTATTGCAGGCTCAAATTAAATATCATTTTAGCCCCGATACAGCGATTAAAAATTTATGGGTATAACTGAACCGCTATATGAATAAAAAAGCCGATGAATGAATCATCGGCATCGGTTGCAATACCCAGCTGTAGCCATGCTGGTTAACTATATTTTAAAGCGACTTAACTGCTGTTTAAGCCTATGTACTTCATGCTCTAGTTGATCTCTTTCATCGAGTAATTGCAAAATTAAACCAATTCCACTCCAGTCGAGCGCCAAATCACGTTGAATGCGCGTGGCTTTTTTAACTTGATGTAAATTTTCAACACTAAATTGCCATTGCTCTGTTACCTCGCCCTGCAGCGGAATCGCAATATTGTGCTCTACAAGCTCAAGTAATAACGCTGAGCTAATGTCGCTGCATTCACACAGTTCATCACTACTCAACCAACAATCTTGTTCGCTTATATTAATCTGCAGCATCGTTAGTTACTCCAACTGGCACGAGGGTCGAATGTATTTTTTTCAGCTAATTCAGTCCACAAAGGTTTGCTTGTATCGTCTGATACAGTCGGCACCACGATTTTAAGCACCGCAAATAAATCACCCTGCTCTTTTTTACTCAACAACCCTTTACCTTTTATGCGCAACCGCTGCCCAGATTGACTATTGGCTGGAATACTCAATTGAATATGCCCGGTTAAGGTCGGCAGTTTAACCTTGGTACCTAACACTGCTTCCCAGGGTGCCAGTGGCACAACTATAGTCAAATTTCGACCATCAACGTCGAATAAAGGATGAGGCGCATAACGAATTTTTAAATACAAATCGCCATTGTCGGCTTTGGTTTGCCCTGGTCCACCTTGGCCTTTTAGGCGAATGCGCTCGCCATTACTCACACCGGCAGGAATGTTCACTTTTAAGGATTTAGGATGTTCAACAACCTGACCATGAGCATCGCGTTGTTGTAGGGTAAACGAGACAGGCTTAAGAGTATCGACCAATGTTTCTTCAAGAAACATCGGAAACTCCATTTCGATATCCTGGCCTTTAGCGTGTTGAGATTGACGACCATGATGTTGTTGGTTAGGGTCAAAGCCTGAATGACGAGAGTCAAAGCCTGAATGACGAGCCCCAAAAATTGAATTAAAAAAATCAGCAAACTCTTGATCGCTTTGAGGATCGCTTTGCTGTTGTCCCCAATTTTGCCCACCTGCTTGATCGGCATCGTTGTTGTGTGGCCTATTGAGATGATGATGACGTACTTCATCATATTCAGCACGCTTTTTAGTATTATTTAATATCGCATAAGCTTCACCAATTTCTTTAAATTTTGCTTCTGCATCAGCATGTTTACTGACATCGGGATGATATTTTACCGCCAGCTTTTTATATGCGGCTTTTACCGCTTTAATATCCGCTTGCGGATCGATGCCCAATACCGTGTAATAGTCTTTAAAATTCATGTTATCCCCTAACAAAAACACGTTTGCAACGGAACGTCAGACAGCTTAATACTTAATACTAATGAGTTTAGGCCCACAGAGAAACAATACGCTTGATCTTGATCAACTCTATTACTGTACGCCTCGTTTAATTAATCACCAATAATTAATCACCATCACTCATTAAGAATCACCATGAATCAATCAGGCATAATCGCTTACTGAGATAATATCTTGAATATAGGTAACCATTAGCGCTATCGATGTTTATGGTGCCTCACTAGGCTCTGGCACATCATGCTTATTCACTTTTTGCTCTGCGGCTATCTCTTTGGCCCACTCATGCTCAGACACTCCCGCGTCAATACCTTGCTGTTGGGTACTTTGCGACGGAGTAAACGACAGTCTAGTCAATAAAGGAAAATGATCCGAACCAATCGATGGTAAACGTTGAATGTGCTGCAAGGTAAAATGTTGGCTGTGAAATAAATGATCTAATGGCCAGCGCATAAATAAGTAATCGGCATGAAAAGTGTTAAATGCTCCACGGCCAACACGCGGATCAAGCAATCCACTCATTTTACGAAAAAGTCGAGTGGTGGCTGACCAGGCGACATCATTAAGATCGCCGGTGACAATCACGGGCAGATCGCTGTCTGCGACACTTCTCGCTACGATGACTAATTCAGCATCTCGCTCTGCCGATTCAACATTTTCGGTTGGGCTTGGCGGTGCGGGGTGGAGAAAGTGCATCCGAATATGGTCTGTGGTGCGTAAGGTTAATGTGGCATGTATTGATGGCACATCCTTCTCAACCAAATAACATATTTGTTGCTCGCCTAAAGGCAATCGTGAATAAACGTGCATGCCATAAAGGTTATCAAGCGGACATTTAATGCTGTAAGGCATGTCGGTTTCTAATACCTTGAGCTTGTCTTGCCACCATTGGTCTGATTCAAGTGTGACTAATACATCGGGCTTATGCTCGTTGACTAATTGGATCAATGCGTCGGCATTACGATTGGGCGTGAGTACATTAGCAGTGATAATACTAAGTTGCTTATCAACATCAAATTCAGTGGACGTTTTAACCTCTTTGGGAAATAAAAAGGTATAAGGGAATATCCAGCTGAGCTGCCACATTAAGCATAACGTGGTGGCCACAACCAATATCTGCGTACTTAGCAGATGAATGTCGAGAAAAACAATATTAGCGATTAATAGTATTGCGGAGAATATAGACAATTGAAATCGGGGAAAATCCATACTCCTGACAATCCAATGCGGATGCCGTGAAAGAGGCAATAAAGTCGCCAGTAACATTAACACAGTAAAAAATGTCAGTATCGTAAACATAGACAACCTAGTTTTGTATGGTGAATCTTAATATCACTCTCACTGCCACATTATTTAAATAGTGGCCTACATTCAAGACTAAAAAAGGGCTTATCAATAATGTATCTTGATAAGCCCCCCTTCACAGTAGAGTCGTTAAGTGGATTGATTACGACTTAACTGCGGCGCTTTACCTCAGTAAACATACCGAGTACTAAGCTAATACAAGCGAGTATTAAAATAATAGCAAACGGAAGTGCTGCGATAATAGTCACCGACTGAAGTGCTTGAATAGAGTCAGTACCACCAATCCACAACATCACCATAGCGATTACCGCAGAGATAACCGCCCACACTATCTTTTGCTTCATCGGTAATTCCAACTTACCGCCTGCAGTCATACTATCGACCACGATGGAGCCTGAATCTAAAGTCGTCACAAAGAACACAATAATCAGTATAACCGCAATAATGGATAAGATATCACCCATTGGATACGCATCAAGCATGTAGAACAAACTCAATGAAACGTCGGTAATACCTTGTTCGGTCCCTAGCTGACCAACCTTATCAATGATTTGTTGAATCGCGATACCACCAAAAAAAGACATCCAAGCAGTCGTCACTAAAGTAGGGATAATCAACACACATGCCAGAAACTCACGTACGGTGCGGCCACGTGAAATTCGCGCAACAAACATACCAAAGAAAGGTGCGTACGCTATCCACCAGGCCCAATAGAATACTGTCCAACCGTGTAACCAGGTGGTGTCTTCACGGCCAGAATTCTGGCTCAGTGGTATGATGTTTTTGACGTAACCGACAACGCCTGTTACCAATGAATCAAGCACCGTCGTGAAATTAAGAATGCTGATAAAGCCAAGGAATATAAAGGCAATAATCATGTTGATGTTACTCAACAGTTTAACCCCGCCATCCATTCCACGCACCACTGAGAGAATAGCCAGCCCCATAATGAGCAGAATAATCGTCAGTTGCAGATAAATACTATTTTCAAAACCAAACACATGGCTTATACCGCTGGCCGCTTGAGAACCACCTAAACCCAGTGACGTTGCAAGACCAAACAATATAACCAGTACCGCCATAATGTCGATGACATCACCGGTTTTACCCCAGACTCTATCACCGAGTATGGGATAGAAAACCGAGCGCATAGACAGAGGTAAGCCCTTGTTATATACAAAATACGCCAATGAGAGCGCGGTCATGCCGTAAATAGCCCAGGCATGAAAACCCCAGTGGAATAACGAGGCGCCGAGCGCTAATTCACGACCTTCAGGTGTAAAAGGTGCTACGCCGAGCGGGGTGCCAAACCAATCGGTGTAAAACGCTGTTGGCTCTGCTACGCCCCAGAAAATAAGGCCAATACCCATACCTGCGGCAAATAGCATGGATATCCAAGATACTGTCGAGTAATCAGTGGTGGCACTATCACCGCCCAAGCGAATTTTGCCTAATGGGGAAAAGGCTATCACAAGTGCAAAAATGAGCATTATGTTCGCAGTCCACATGAACACGAAGTCAAAGTGAGATAGCGCGGCAGCCTTGACTGAATCAATGGCAGCTTTGGCATCTGCAGGAGGGAAAACCAGCAGGGCCACAATAAATAAAATGGATAAACCGACAGAAACGGTGAACACGGTGTTGTGGACATCCATGCCCCACTTTAAAATATTATCTTGACCAACTTGATAATCAGTTGAGTCGATACTGTATTTTTTTGATTTAAATTTCATAATTAAAAGGTTTACCTATTCGCAATCACGAATATGAAGACCAACTCCATTTTTGAGTGGTACTAATTAAACTGTAATAAAATACAAGGGGATTTGTACTTAATCATTTGTGCAGCGGTTTGATTTACATTAAAGAAGACGTTCTTAGAGTGTAAATATTTAGCTGACAAAATACGGGTAAAGTATACGTTATTAACAGCCCAACTTATATAAAAATAGGGACATTGCCCCTGTAATAAATTCAGAATCAATTTTTATTAACGTGTCCGTCTAATTCTGCCACAACACTTGTATTGGGTTTTAGTTAAGTACATAAGCGTCAGGTAATTAACTCGAGTATTTCAGCGTAGTTTAGAGATGTAACGATTCGACAAAACGCTGCATTAATACCTCACTCTGCACCAATGAAACGCTTTATGTTATCAATCCTATACATGGCTGAATGGTCAAGCGCAAAAAACGGTGAGTCATTCAGAAAAATAATGACCATCGTCAGCAATGTGACTATCACTCCCTTGAAGTAAACACAGCCTAAGCGGGTTCGGTTTTCGGTTTGAGTAAACCAATGCCAACAGCGGCCATTGCCACTGCAATAATGGCATTGAGGTAATTGAAAAACGCATAAGGTGCGTAATCAAGCACGTCCACTCCTAACGTCGCGGTATAAAAGGCACCAGCCGTGGTCCACGGAATAAGGCCTGTGGTCATCGTGGTCCCTTCTTCCACTGAGCGCGAAAGAATGGCGGGCTCTAAATTTTGTTGTTCATATTTAGGCTTAAACAGTTGGCAACTTAGAATAATCGAAATATAGGCTTCACCCATGGCAATGTTACCTAAAAAGCCCGACATAATCGTCGTTGCAATAAGGGTAGCGGTGCGTTGCACTCTTTTTATGATGCCCGCTAATAGTGCGGTGAGAAATCCCGCCCCGTGCAAAATACCGCCTAGCGCGATAGCCATTAACGCCAGCAATAAGGTCCAGCTCATGCTGCTAATGCCACCGCGACCCAGCAAAGCATCTACATTGACGATACCCGTTGATTCGGGCGTATTTTCCCACAGCGCATTAAGCACGGAGATAGCACTCTCTCCTTGATAAAAAATGGCGATGAGCACGGCAAGTATAATGCTGCATGACATCGTCACTTCTGCAGGCACTTTTCTAATGCTCAATACTGCAAGTAAAATTAGGGGTAATAAAGTAATCAGTGGCGTGAGGCTGTAAGTGTTGGCAAGTGCCGTTTGAATTGAAGTGACTTCTGTTAAATCAAGATTTTGCTCACCATAGTTAAATCCGATCACTAAAAATATGATGAATGTAAGGATAAAAGTAGGCGTAGTGGTGAACAGCATAGAATAAATATGTCGATAAATATCAGTGCCAGCACTCATTGCTGCGAGGTTTGTGGTATCTGAAATCGGTGACATTTTATCACCGAACGTTGCACCGCAAACAATCATACCTGCGACTAAAGGCAGCGGGATATTCATCGCTGAGCCGATGCCAATAAAAACCACGCCTAACGTGCCAACGGTACCCCAGGAGGTTCCTGTTGCGACCGACATCAAGGCGCACAGTAATAAACCAACAGCCAAAAACACACTCGGACTCAACCAGCTAAGGCCATAATAAATCAGCGTCGCGATGGTGCCACTGTGCATAAAACTGGCAATCACCATGCCGATCAATATAAAGATATAGATGGCAGGCATCGCTTTGCTCAACGCATTCGTCATTAACTCACGTATGTGTATATAGCCATAGCCAAGACTAAAAGCGTTAAGTCCTACCCATAAAAGGCACAAAAACATCAGTATATGCAGGCTGATCCCTAGACCAAAAAGCCCTCCTGCAATGGTGATGATAATCACGCTAAAACAGATAAGAGACTGCAAAAAACTAGGGCTACGGGGTAAGTTAGGAGTGATAACTGGCATTGGCACACATTATGATAACAATTGGCATAAAGCTGAGTATATCAGTACAAGTAATTGGGTAAACTATAAACCAACAAGTTATCAAAATTTATACAGTTCATCTTTAATAAGCGGTGGTTTAGCGACCTGTAAGCCTCTGTAAATAAGCCCCCATAAATAAAAACCTGTAAATAATTTCCGGGGTATGGCCATAAAAAACATCTAAATTGGTATAAATTACGTATTCATTATGACCACATACGTTTTTAATCAATATTCACATCGTCAACATTATCGATTTGTTATCGATTCACAACCTATGCTTCGCAGACTAATGTTAGGTGTCGATTGTTGTTAAGTCGATTGTTGTTGAGTCGATTGTTGTTGAGTCGATTGTTACTGAATCTATTGCTGTGAATCGAATGCTTGAGAATCTGTTGTTACAGAGTCAAATGCAGATACGAATTATTTTTACCATGTGAGTGAGGCATTACTATGAATAATCCCCCTTCTCAGAAACTTCGCGTAACCTGGGCACTAAAAACAAGTTTTATTGCTGACGCTTTAGCCATGCCAGTGCATTGGTATTATCAACCAATGGAAATAGAGCGTGCTTTTACTGGTGGGATTCAACGCTTTGAAGCTGCACCAGAATTTCATCCTTCATCGATTATGTCGTTGCACTCCAAACACAAAGGAGGGCGACAATCGGCTAATGGTTTGCCTAAAGGGCATTCGTCTAAGGGACATGCAGTTAAAGATCAGCCGCCACAAGTAGTCGGTGATATTATTTTAAAAGATAAAGCGCAGTTTTGGGACACACCGAATGTGCATTATCATCAAGGCATGCAGGCAGGTGAAAACACTCTCAATGCCCATTGCGCTCGAGTCTTAATGCGCACCCTCGCGAGCTCGTCACAACCCTATGACCGACAAGCATTTGTTAATGCCTACATTGACTTTATGACGAAGTCCCCCGCCGCTCATCCTGATACTTATGCAGAATCTTACCATCGAGGATTTTTTGCTAATTTGGCACAAGGTCGCGAGCCTGAAAGTTGTGCCATGATAACGCACGACACCGCATCCATTGGTGCATTAGTAACCATAGCGCCTTTGGTTTTTTCAGAACGGCTTAAGGGCATAAGTGAAGCTGATATAAAGATTGCCTGCCGAGCGCATTTAGCCTTAACCCATCCAGATGAGTCCTTAATGCAGGTGTGTGATAGCTATGTGCAACTCTTGTGTGCTCTGATGGAAGGGCCTGATGAAGTCAGCACTAAAGCACTTTTACTTAAAGCCAGTAAAGGCTTAACGAGTACCCATTTAGCCGGTCTGTTAAAACGTAATCTGCCCGACAGTCAGGTTATCGGCCAGGTGTTTTCAAGGGCGTGTTATATTTCAGATTCCTGGCCTATCGTCTTGTATCTGGCTTATAAATACCAAGGTGATCCTTGGCAAGCACTGCGAGTGAATACCAATTTAGGCGGTGACAATGTACATCGCGGTATCGTACTGGGAACCTTGCTTGGACTGCAAGGCGATACTGTGGCCACCAGCTGGTTTGAACAACTGGTAGACCACAAAGAGATTGCTGTAGAAATTGAGGCGCTTATCAGCGTGGCAAACGCTGCCAAATCGTAAGTTCTGACAAGGTATGCTGAAACTTATGCTGAGTTTCACGGATCACAAACGGGACTTTTTGTGGCTCACCCACTAACGTAAAGTGGCTTGATAATTGATCTTTCAAGCCATCTAATGTGCTGTAGTTTTCGCCATCTTTTTTGAAACCCCCTATCCACTCTTCCTTAGGTGTATGTTCTTCTAACCACGTATAAGGCGATGCAATAATAAGCAAGCCGCCATCATTGATACGCTGCGCGATATCCGCTAAAAAACGGCTCGGCTGGTAAAGCCTATCAATCAAATTAGCGGCGAGAACTAAATCATAAGCCGTAAATTGAGGTTTAAGGTTACAGGCATCACCTTGATGAAATGCAACACGGTTTGCATATGCGTCTAACCCAAGTTCTTGCAGGGTACGAGTATGATAACTGACCAACTCACCTTCCTCTGCCCGGGCGTAGCGCACTGCGCCTTGTTGCGCCATTTTAGCCGCCAGGTTAGTAAAGTTTGCTGAAAAATCAACACCGTCTACCTCATCAAACTGACGCGCTAACTCAAAACTGGCTCTGCCACACGCGCAGCCTAAATCAAGTGCTTTAGCGGTAGGTTTACCCTTCATAGCTTCAAGAGCAATATCGGCTAAAGCTTTAGGAAAGTTCTCTACGCCATACCAGGTGTCACCAAAGTGAAACTCTGCATATTCTGACAACAACTGATCACTTTCGTAGTAAGCCTTAGGCGACTTCGCCTCAACGCTCGAGGCAATATAGCGAAACCCGGCATGCTGAAAGAAATGACGCCTAAACGCATAACGTGCACTAAGGCGTGTTTCGTTACCACTTGAAATCCATGAACCGCCTTTGATTAAATTGTGTTTGCCATCAAACGTCGGCGTAGTGAAATCATCATAAAGAGGGTGTACTTTAAAATCATCAAAAGGATATATCGGCGTTTCGGTCCATTGCCACACGTTACCAACTACATCAAACCAATCGCCGTGTTGATGGCGCGTAACTGGGCAACATGATGCAAAATGGTCAAGATGCAAGTTACCATCGGCCTTGCTATCACCTAATTCTTCAACGCCGGCTTGTGAGCATAGACGATGCCATTCATCTTCAGTTGGCATGCGGATCTGTTGCCCTGTCGCTACGGTTTTCCATTCACAAAACGCTTTTGCTTCATGATAGTTAACTTCAGCAGGCCAATCCCAAGCCATATCAATTTCTTCGGTCATCAGGCGTAAACGCCAGCCATTGTGCCAACGCCAAAAAGTCGGGTGTTTCGCCTCAGTAAACTGCCGCCAAGCAAGGCCATCATCGCTCCAAAAACTATTTTGCTCATAACCCCCGGCCTCAACAAACTCGAGGAACTCTTGGTTACTGACTAAATATTGGCTGGCTTTAAATTCGGCTACCTCAGCCTGATGTTGGCCATATTCGTTGTCCCAGCCATAAACGTCACTGTCAAAGGATTTACCGAGATTAACCGAGCCAGCAGCCACGCTTATCAGTGTGTTTTTGGGTGCCTGGCCAGTCTCTTTACAAGCCGGCCATTGAGGCAATGACTGCACTTTAGCCAGTTCATGTTGGCGAATGAGCACCGACGATGTTTCAAGATGAATACGCTCGTGCTCAATTCCCATCACGATAGGCCACCAGGTATTTTCCCAATCAATGGGTAGCACTAGGTCTAAGCTATCAATTAATCTTAATACTGTGGTGCGCACTTTGGCACGATATTGTTTTACTGCAGCAACACTGGGCCAGTCATAACTGTCTTCCGACAAATCATCCCAGCTCATTTCATCAACACCCACCGCAAAAATTGATTCCATATAAGGATTAATTCGATCGGATATCAGTTTTGCCAATATCAACTTGTTGATGAAAAACGTTGCTGTATGCCCGAGATAGAAAATAAGCGGGTGACGCAAAGGGATAGGTTTTTGATAAAAGCCGCTATCGTCGCGCAAACAATCAAACAATTGTGAATAGGTATCAAAAGTGTTGGTAAAGTAAAGCGCGATTTCCTGGCGCTTATCATCAACGGTGCCACTAATAAGTGAAGGAGTTCGGCGTAATGCTACAGAATCAACAAATGTTGCAGAGCGTTTAGCTATTTCTTGAGCGTTTTGAATTGGTATTGTCATCGTGAAACACGTTCCTTTAATGCTTATTCTATATTCATACGATTGAATACTGGATAAAGCCTCAACTTTTTACTTTATATTGAATTTTTTGCCCAGAAACTCAGATTTAATGGGTGGTTATACAGCTCAACTTCGGAGTTTTTCAATCGCTTCGACTAAATAATCTCGTGAGCAACCAAAATTCAAGCGAAAACAGTCTTTATCACCAAAATCTCTGCCCGCTGATGGGCCAACACCTTTGGCTTCACACCAGGCTTGCGTATCAGCAACTTGCAAACCGCTGGCATCAACCCACAGTAAAAAAGTCGCTGCGGGTGAAATAGCGGTTAACCCTTCAATTTTGTTGATTTCAGTCACTAAATAATCGCGGTTGGCGATTAAATACGCCACTTGTTGCTGATGCCAGTCATCGCAATGTCTAAAGGCTGCATTTGTAGCGGTAAGACCGGTAACAGTTACCGTGGGCAATCTGCCACGAGCGGCATGGTTAAAAGCAGCTCTTAATTTTTCGTTTGGAATAATCGCGAAAGAGGTACCTAATCCAGCAATATTAAAGGTTTTACTCGCAGCCATTAATGTAACTGAATGTTCAGCCAACTCGGGGTGGGCACTGGCGGGTAAATGCGGCACGTCATCTAAAATGAGATCGCAATGTATTTCATCCGAACACACCATGACGCCATGTTTTCTGCATATTGCTGCTATGGTATCTAACTCGTCCTGGTTTAAAACTGAACCAAGCGGATTCATTGGATTACACATAATAAATAAGCTGGCTTTAGGATCTGCGGCCGCCGCTTCTAAGGCATTAAAATCGAGGGTCCAGCGCCCTTCCACTTCTATTGAACCAATACACGTCCGATTAAGATTATTGATTGCCGGTGCCGCCAATATCGGAGGATAATTGGGTGTTTGCACAATAATCGTATCACCTGCTTGGCAATATGCTGCAATAGCCACATTAAATGCGGGCACCACGCCTGGAGTCCAAACTAGCCAACTAGGATCAATCTTCCAGTTATACCGACGTTGACACCACGCCACTACGGCCTCACTGGCATGGGTATCGTGTGCCGGTAAAGTATAACCAAAGAGGCCGTCATCAATGCGTTGATGTAAAGCAGATAAAATAGGCTCTGCACAGCGAAACTCAGTATCCGCAATCCACATAGGCAATATATCTGTGCCTTTGTATTTTTCCCATTTATGAGCTTTGGACGATGTGCGATCGGGTTTATCACTGAAATTCATTGCGGGTCCTTCGATTGTTAATGTAGCCGTTTGCATAAAACAGCTCATGTAGTTTGTTACTGGCAACTTTAGATTAAAACACAAGTCAACATAACCCAAGAACTTGTCTGGAATATTACCGGCTTTGTTTGTCTGAGGAAGACGATAAAAGAGCATTATTGGTGGGCATATCTTTGTGTAAATGACAAAGTCGGTATAAGGATCAAAATGAAAAAACTTGCAATGTAGCCAATCGAAAGCTTGCTGGTCACACAGAAAACCATCGATTCGGCATCTTCTATTACCGAGATAACTTACAACGTTAACAGCGCTGCAGACGTTACAGTTGTTGAAAATCCGCCGCCATGAGGTTTTCACATCAATACAGACTAAAGATTAACTCACAAACTCTATTTACAAATCCAAGGGGGAGACGCCTGCCATAACGAAATCCACTCAGGGATAGCGCTTGCTGGCATTGGCCTTGCGATACCGAAGCCTTGTGCTAAATGACATCCCATCTTGAGTAATTGCCGACCATGCTCCTGGGTTTCAACCCCCTCTGCTATCACCGAACGACCGAATGCCTTCGATAATTCAATGACACCTTTAACAATGGCCTGGTCATCCATGTCATCTAACATGTCGATGACAAAAGATTGATCTATTTTGATAACATCAGTCGAGAGCTTCCTTAAATAACTTAAAGATGAAAACCCCGTACCAAAATCATCTAGCGAAAAACGTATCCCTAACTGTTTACATTGGCTGATAACCTCAGCGATGTGCTGAGTATCTTTAATAATACTGGATTCTAGAATTTCAAATTCAAGCTGGCCCGCTTGAAAACTATTGTTGAGAAATAGCACTTCATTTAATTGATTAATAAAATCTTCATGCTGAAGCTGTAATGGACTGACATTCACACTGATGGGTATTGCTATGCCTAAGCACCGCCATTCATTATGCTGCTTGATGGCCTGGTCAATGACCCATTTACCAAGCTCAATCCCTAATGGTTCTTCTTCAATGTAAGGCAAAAAACGAAATGGTGATAACAGACCTTCTGTCGGGTGTTGCCAACGAATAAGGGCCTCTAAACCTATAATTTCATTAGTTTCCATATTAATTTTTGGTTGATAAAATAACAAAAATTCATTGTTACTCAATCCATTGCTTATATGTTCTAACTCTCGATACTGGAGTTTTATCGCGACATCATTTTCAAAATCAAATTCATGAATGCAATTCTTTCCCAGCTCTTTAGCCCTATACATGGCTTGATCAGCATGTCGAATAAGTATGTCTGAGTAACTATTGTCCTGCGGGAAATATGTCACGCCAATACTCACAGTGACAAAAAGGCGTTTGTTTTCAATAATAAATTCTTCTGCGATTGAAGAAAGTATTCGCTGTAAAATCTCTATTGCTTGATGATGACTGTCTAAATCATCCAGAATCAAAACAAACTCATCGCCACCAAATCGGGCAAGTGTATCCCCATCACGTATGACGGTTTTAAATCTATTTGCGACAAGGCAAAGAAACTCATCGCCTATATCATGACCGTAAACATCATTGACCTCTTTAAAACCATCCAAGTCTAAGAAGGCTATCGCTATTTGTTTGTTGTTACGCTGCGCTTTGATAAGCGCTTGCTGCATTCGATCCGCTAACAAATTCCTGTTTGGCAAATGTGTGAGTGGGTCATAATTTGCGGCAAACTTTAACTTATCGTTTAATTCTTTTAATACCTGATTACTTTTTTCAAGTTTGCGTTGATCATTTTTTGCGTCAGTAATATCTTGAAATATACCACTTAACTTTTCAGCGACACCCTCAACATACGTGACATGACAGGTCGTTCTAACGTCAATTTTTCGACCTTTAATCGTATAAGTTTCAAGCTCTAAGTCATACTCTTCACCATGTTGAATAGCAGCATCAAGCGCTGCTAAGAATATTTCTTTTGAGTCGGGTAATAAATAACTAGCGCCAAGATCAACGGTGGGATTAAATTCTTGCGGGGTTGCTTCATAAATGCGGTACGTTTCATCTGTCCAAATCAAATTATTGTCATGCAAATTGAGTTGCCAGCCACCTAGTTTGCCTATCTCTTGAGACTCTCTCAATAACTCGGTGGTGGTTGCAAGCAGCTCTTCTTGTTTCTTTCGGAAGGTAATTTCTTGGTGCATACCAATCATTCGTGTCGGTTTGCCTTCAGCATCCCATGTAATCGCTTTGCCTGTAGACAACACCCACACATAATGACCATTTTTGTGTTTTAAACGAACTTCTAATTCACAAAGTTCACTTTGGCCTTGGCAATGGTAATCATAATTTTTAATCGCTTTAGGCAAATCATCTGGGTGTAATACATCGAGCCAGGTTTGGTAATTAACAGGCATTAACTCCGATAAGCTATACCCTATCATCTCAGCCCAACGTTCATTACAAACAAGACCATCATTTTCAACACGCCAATCCCAGACGCCAACTTTAGTCGCATCGATAACTAACTCATTAACCTCTTGGCTTATCGTATTCTTGTGCATGGCCTTTATACTGTTTGGGATAAAAATGATGGATTTAATCCGCTTATGTAAATAAGCACTATTTGTTTGTAAATTAGTCACAAAAGTCTATTTATTGCTGTTGTTTTTTTATTTCAATACTAAAACAGTCGTAACGAACAGATAATCTTTAATATTAAGGTAGGCTTGATTGAGCATCAAAGCAAATAGCTTAGTTAATGAGCGAAATCAATGTGTAAAAAATCGACAAACAAGATGAGATTAGCGCTTTTATTCTGTTTACATTATATCCCCGCAATGGAGGCATTGTAATTCGACAATAGTTGAAATAAATACCTTTGTAAATTGTAGATAGCTACAGACGCTCACAACATCGAAACTCGGTATACTTCGCTAGATGCTTAGGTGTTAATACCCCAAAAATAGGAGATTATTATCGTATAGATGCGGATGAAATGATTAAACAATTATCCTTACCGCACGACGATGAAATTACCAGTATTGGGCTCACTACACATACATAGAAGAATAATTCTCTACATAGGCTTCCCACACTGGAGGTGTACCAATTACATCTTGTACTGTTTCGATAAATTTTTTGACCAGTGGCGTTTGATTTCTGTGCGGGTAAACGGCGTATAACGCGCCAAAGTCACTTGGAAACCGGTAGTTTTGCAGTATAGGGACGAGTCCGAGGTCTTTAAGGTTTGATTTAAGCACGGACAGATCGGCGATTGAATAACCCAACCCTGCCTGTGTGGCACTAATAAGCGAATCTACGCTGTTTGCTTTGAATCTTCCGTTTATGCTGTACTTCTCCATTGTAGTTTGTCCGGAAGGTGCCATTTCCAGCTTATCAAAAGTAAAGGATCCATTTGAGTAGGTAATCGCTGGTAAGGATACAAGCTCTTTAAGCGTTTGAGGATTACCGTGCTCTTGAATAAAGTTTTCTGAGGCCAGAATAACCAACTTAGTTGGTGCGAGTTTCTTCGCTATATTGGTTGAGTCTTTGGGGGAGTTTAAACGAAAAGCGATATCGAATTTCTCACCGATGATATCCGTCAATCTATCGTCCAATGAAAGCTCAATATAGGTTTCAGGGTATTTTTTCATAAAAAGATTGATGGCTTTCTGCAGATATGGATTGCCGAACGAAACATAACTGGTTATCCGTAATAATCCCCTGGGTTCAGTATGAAAAGTCTCCGCCAAGCGTTGGGTTTTACTGAGTTCATTGCGGATAACTTTGGCTTGTTCCAGGATCTCACGCCCTGCATCGGTCAGGGATAAAGATCGCGTGGTGCGGTTGAGCAACCTGACGCCTAGTGTCTCTTCCAATATTTTAAATTGCTTAGTGACGACCGCTCTATCCATGTGCCTGAGCTCAGCGGCTTTTGCAAAGGATCCCTGATAAACAATATCCAGGAACAGGTCAAGGCGAGTCGCTATATCCATGTTTTATCCGCAAGTTAATTAAAAAATGAATCTGAAGCTCTATCCATTGAAAGAGACAAGTAACTTAAATCGATGGCCAGTCAGTTTTTTGGCAGTCCGTAATTGAAATCTTCAGCACCTGAATGATAGCCCATCGCTAGGGCAACATTACAGGCGCAGCGGTTTAAATTACTTTTTTTAGCATTTTTCTGAGCGCAATACTGAAGCTTTCCGGGCTATCTTCCTGAACAAAATGGCTGGCGTCAGGTACAAGTTGTACGTCTGCTCTAGGAAAGTGAGAGCGCCATTTTGCAATGGCTTCAGGCGTGCCATGATTGAAGTCCTTTTGGCCAAAAATAAACGCTATTGGTTTATTCGCAAGTGTTGTTAGCCTGGCCTCAATTTTCTCAAGCCATGCGCCTGCAAGGGTGATCTGCTGAGGAAAAATAGCGGTTGCTCTTCTTGACTCTGGTGTCGGGAATGCCATGGTGTAAGCATCAACGATGGCTTGGTTACTGCTGGACTCTTCATTGATATTTGCCAGCATTAGCTTAGTCACAAAGAAGTTCTCGTCCAGTACTCGCTGTTCCATCTCGGGTGTTCTAAATAGCATAGAAAACTCCTCGATACCGCCATCCACTTTCCACGCCCAGGTATTGGAAATTACCACACCAAGTACGTTATCCGGATGATTAGTAGCCACGTTTAGTCCGGTCGGCCCACCCCAGTCTTGAACAACCATGATGAATTTGTCTAATTTCAGATGTTCAAAAATTAGGGATTCAATCCACTCAGAATGCTCCTGTGGCGTAAAACCGAAATTAGCAGGCGTATCTGAAAAGCCAAACCCGGGTAAATCATAGGCAATAACCCGAGCTTCCTTTGACATATCTTTGATTATATTGCGATTTAAAAAAGACCAATCGGGGTTGCCGTGCGTCAGAACAATAGGAATGCCCTCACCTTCATCGACGTAATGCATCGATGCACCATTACGTTCATACCAGTGGCTCTTAAACGGATATTCTTCCTTGTCTACTATAAAAGGACGTTGCTTTTTATTGGTCACATCCGCGTTGTTGATTATTGGATCTGGCTCGACTTGATAGCTGATTGGTTGTGAAGGTTTATCAGCAAGTTTTTTTAATGCTTCTACAGACATGTATTCCTCCTAAAAGGTTAAGAAACGATTCCCGAGTTTAATTGATTTTATCGAACAATTAGTTGAGACATAAGCCATAAAAGCAATAATAGCACTCTGTATACGCTTTATTGTTTCTTAAAAAACAATAATCAATTGACTATACGCCTCTATATCATTGCTTTGAGTCGCGCGATAATCCAATTCAATCAATCACCTTGATTGAGCATTTACACTGACGGAGTTAACAATATTGAAATCTACCATCGCATCGGCCTTTATCGGACTGTCTTTATTATTTGCTAACGCGACTCAAGCCGCCTCATTAGCACCACAATGGGAATTAACCGGGTTCTCGCAACCTGAATCTGTTTATGTTTCACCTGAACATGAATGGATCTACGTTTCTAATGTAAACGGTAATGAACCTGGCTTTATCAGTAAGTTATCAAAAAATGGGGATATCGAAGAGCTGAAATGGGTTGACGGGTTAGGTATGCCAACAGGCATGGGGATGTTTAAAAATAGCCTTTATGTAGTAGATGGCACTCAGGTGCATATCATTGATGTGGAAAGCGGAAAAATCACAAAAAGTTTACAAGCAAATGACGCTGTCATGCTTAATGACCTGACGGTGAGCGATAAAGGGCAAGTCTTTGTTGGAGATATCGCGTCAGGAAAAATCTACACCCAGGTCGAGAATGAACTCGTTGTTTGGATGGAAGATAAAAAAATCCCACATCCAAACGGTTTATTGGCACAGGGTAATACACTTTTTGTCGCCAATTTGGCCAGCAAATTAGCTCAGCAATTTGAGCCTGAAGAGTATGGTTCAATCTATAAGATTAATATCGCAGACAAATCGCTGCAAATGGTCAATTCAAGCTACAGACTTGGTGGTTTAGATGGTCTAACCGAGTTGAATAATTCACTGGTTGTCAGTCACTTTCCTGCTGGTGAGATTTATCAGATCACAGACAAAGAACGAACGCTGTTAGGCACGTTAGATATTAGCGCTGCGGATATTAGTGTAGATGACAGTACCGATACGCTGTTTGTTCCATTCTTACTTAAGAACAAAGTGGCTTCTTATAAGATCATCAACGATTAAAGTCTATAGAAATAAAAGGTCTAGGAAAAGGAACTGAAAAATGAAGAGAGTATTAACACTCGCAGTAAGTTTATTCGTATTGTCAGCATGCTCAGCTATGAATACCAATGAGCTGGCGAAAAATACGCCAGAAAAAAGTATTTCTGGTTCAGGTTATGAGTCATTAAGAGGCGCCGTGATCAATTACGGCTACGATGGTTTTGATGATTTTAACCTGACTATTTATAACAATAAAATCAAATGGCTTGGTCAAAAAGGATACTTTCAAGGTGTTGCCAGTGAGGTTGTGCCACAGATATCGAAGGTTGCTGATAATATTTATTTCTTTTCCTGGTCTACTGGGAATGGAGGAGACAATGTTGTCCATAATTATAACGCCATGAGGGTCAATGCTCACTTGTCTGAGTCTCGGGTAAAAGAGGCTTTGTGGCAGATCCACGGTGATGTTTACAATATCAATAGCCCTGAAAGTGTTTTTCCACACTCACAACTTACCCCTGTTGAAGATATTGGCAAAATATTAAAGAAAAACATCGCTGACAAGAATCTACCGCCATTTGCCTTCTCAACAGAAATATCACATTTCCCAGAAGATATCGCGGGCAGAAACGAGTTAACAGGGCTTGCTATAAAATATGATACGCCTGATGGCGTGATAAAAATCGAAGTCGATGGTGAGCGCACTTACGTCAGTAAAAATAATCAGGATAGGAAAGATGTTTTTACCGCAGCCACTAAGATTGCGGATGGTATCTACTTTATCTCATGGGAAAAAGGGGGTGATAGTGATCATATCGTCGTTAACCGAAATAGTATGACCGTTTTTGATCATGTATCCCCAACAGGTGAACGTAAAGAAGCTATTTATGACATTACCTATTTTGGCGCCAAGTAATACAAAGCAAATAGGCTATTGTTTTTTATCAGCGCAACGGCCATTAGAGTCAGCAACTCGACATACTTTTAAACTAATGATGCGCACTTTATGTGCTCAAAAGGAAAAATACGATGAAAATTGAAATGTGGGCTGATTATACCTGTCCTTACTGTTACATGGGACAAGCCAGTCTTGATCAAGCGCTTGAAGGACTTGAATTGAATGAAGAGATAGAAATTGTACACAAAAGCTTTCAGCTAGAACCCAATGAAGCTTGTCACGCTGGCGAAGACCTCAATGATCTGGTGGCAAAAAGATACGGTAAATCATACGAATGGGGCAAAGCCCATAACGAACAACACACTCAAATGGCCGCAGGTTTTGGTTTGCAGTTGAATCTGGCCGCTCAAACTATCAACAATACGATTCTGGCACATCAAGCCACTAAATTTGCTGATGCAGAAGGTAAAAAAGAGCTGATGATTGAGCGTATATATCAAGCTACCTTTGAAGAAGGCAAGGATATCGGCGATAGACAAACGTTATTAGATCTTGCCGGCGAAATTGGTTTGGATGCGGATAAACTCGCAAAAGCGTTTGAAGAAAAAACCTACCTCAACGCAGCTCATGCAGACATTACAGAGGCCGGAGCAAAAGGAATAAACGGTGTTCCGTTTTATCTGATCAATGGCAATATACCTGTGTTCGGCTTGCATAAGGTGGATGCATTAAAAGCAATTCTACAACAAGCGAGTGAACAATCGTAATCTTCAACGATTATGAGGAACTCATAAAACCAGATATTTGACAATAAGATATTAATATTCAGTCGTACCGAAACAGGGACATTATTAACATCAAATAACTCGTAATATTCTTTTGGACTACACCAGGCGTCAAAAATAGTCACGATCATTGAAGGTGTATTAATACTCTAGCTACAATACAAGCCTCTTTCTCATTTAACTGGTTTGTTCTTAAAGGGAAATACGCTCATTGCTGCCAATATGGCGAGTAAGGTTGTTCAGCAATTTAAACCCGAACAGTTTGGTTCGGTTTATCAGATTAATATCGGTGACAAATCTGTACAGATGATTAACTCAGGCTACCGACGTGGTAGTGTGGAGGCGTTGCACAGTGGAACGATAATCTCGTTATCAGCCATTTTCCAGCGGGTGAAATTTATCAGATGACAGGTAAATAACGTATTTTATTAGGCATCACAGATGTAAGTGTTGCTGATACCTGTTTTGATGACATCTGTGTTAATGATAGCACTGACATCTTGTATTTTCGGTCTTGTTCAAGGGCAAAGAGGCTTTTTATAAGAGAGTTAATGACTCAGTTAATGGACCCAGTTAATGACCAAATCAATAGATAAGAAGAGTAACAAATATGAATAGACGTGATGTATTAAAAGCCACCGCGCTTACAGCAATGGGCGCAGCAGCTGCATTAACAAATGGCTCTGTTTTAGCTCAGTCAGTTTCGGAAAAAGATCATAACAGAGTATTCAAAAATATTGTTATGAGCAGAGAAAAAGGGGTTCTCATACTACGCATCAATAAACTGCCTCGTAATGAGGTGTCACAGATCACCCTGCATGAACTCAATATGGGTCTTGATATGGCTGCTGAAGACAAATCAGTGGGTGCAATTGTAATAACAGGCTCAGAGAGTGTTTTTTCAGCAGGTGCCGGAGCTGACGTTTTTCAGGAGAAGACTCAAGGAATGCCAACGCACGCCTCACTTGCTCATCAGGTCTTCAGCAGAATTGAAGGTTTTCCGAAACCTGTGATAGCTGCAATTAACGGATATAGCGGTGGCGGTGGTAATGAATTAGCATTTGCTTGCGATATTAGAATAGCAACGAAGAGTGCGACATTTAGACAGCCTGAACTCCAGGTCGGACTCATTCCCGGATTTGGTGGCATGCAAAGGCTTCAGCGTCATATTGGGCTAGGACGAGCAATGGAGATGATGATCACTGGCCGCTTGATGGATGCTAATGAAGCATTATCATTTGGATTAGTAACAACTGTTGTTGCAGATAATGAGGTATTAACCGCCGCAATATCAATGGCTGAAAAATTGATTAAAGATGTCAACGGACCTGCGTTCGCCGCATTCAAAGAGCGCATGGGTGCATCTTACAGTGAGCCTTTTGGCGCAGCACTAAAAAATGACCAACTTGCATTTGATCGCTTGGTAGTAACCGAAGAAGCACACTCTGCACTGCAGCGTTTTATCGCAAAACAAAAAGGCTAAGCTAAGCTTTTTTGTTCGCCATTACACTAAAATGGATTATTACGAGGGCTATCCATTCAACGCCACCAGTGTAAATATATTGAAAGGATAAAATGCAAACAACAAAGACACCTGCCCTCCTACAAATTTATCGGGAATATATTTGAACAGCTTTAGCTGACCCGAATGGTGAGTGTTATGGGTGGCAGCGCACAAAAACTACCAGTACATTTATCATTTTTATTGGCCATTCTGGCGATGGGCTCACGGAGTGAGCGCATAAACCAACTGATATCAATTAAGCGTTTACGGTATTCAGTAATGCATTCATTAACCGTTTGAAGTTCAAATGAGTTAAGGTCTTCTTCTTTTAGGTATTTGTGTGTAAGTAACGAGCCCTTAAAGCCTTTGTTCCATTGAATCAGTCTCTCTTTGTCTGACCACTTTTTTGCTTTGTCAGCATCTATTTTTAACACCACATGCAAATGATGACTCCCAGCCCTGTTAAAAAGAGTGCATAAGCACAGATATCAATAGCAAAAATGGTCGCCAATTCAAGAATGCGTGAATCGACCTACTCACACCTACGCTCAAAACTCTCACCTGTTGAGTTATCTATTCCACATAGAAATGCCTTACGCCCCGTGAACAACAGTGATCACTTCCTATTTGCAGGAGAAGGCGTATTTTCTAGGCTAACGATAGTCTGTCTAGGTCTGGCCATCTTAGATTACCTGTCTGAGTTAAGAGTAACTAAAGCCTAGTTGGGTGCTTGCGATTACCCATCTGGTTGGGTGATCATACTGTTCCTTATGCTGTTCCATCGCAAATTGAGCGATCGATCAAAATATACTTGAACGACTGTTCATATTGCTTTATAGTTCATCCCATCAACGAAGAGACAATCAATCAATTTGTTTTCTTGTTACGAGTTTCAACATTTTAAATAACCAATTGGATTAAGACATGACAGCATTTAAATCAGACGTAATCAGCCGTGAATCATACCGAGTCAATGGTGCCGACCTTTCTGTACTTCAAGCTGGCAAGGTAGGAAACCCAGTCGCTTTATTAATTCATGGTATTCCGGCTAATGCATTACTTTGGACTAAAGTCATTGAAGCGCTATCTGCTCGAGGTTACTTTGTTGTTGCGCCTGACTTACCTGGTTTTGGTGAAACAAAAGTGTCTGATAAAAGCCAGTATGGTATTCAAGCAAGTGCAGATTTACTGAATGACTGGATTATCGCGCAAGGTTGGAAGAATATCTGGCTTGTCGCTCATGATATTGGTGGCGGTGTCGCTCAAGGTTTGATGGTAGCAAATGAAACAGTCTTTCAAAAAGCAACCATATCCAACGCGATAACAGCAGATACGTGGCCTGTACCGGCAATGCAAGGTCTGATTGATGCAGCAAACGCACAGCAGTATGAAATAGCGGCAAAATCCGGAATGCTTGCAGAACAACTTGCCCCTTTGGTTCGTGCAACGTTTGTCAATCAACAACAGATAACTGATGAAGTCCTGGAAACGGTATTTCTTGATTCAAAACTAAACACTGAAACGGGTAGAGCTAAATTTGCAGACCTGCTTCGTAGTTTAACTAATGAAGATACGCTAGCGAACATGGAAGCATTGAAAAAAGTAAACCTTCCTGTCAACCTGATCTGGGCGATGCAAGATCCAAATCAACCGTGGGAAGGTCCTGGTTCAATCCTGCTAAATACATTTAAAAACGTGACGGTCAATAACATTGAACAGGCGGGTCACTTCTTGCAAATTGATGCCGAGAAAGAGTACTTAAAGCTACTACTTGGCTAGGACGTTATAAAAACCACTTTGTTAGCGTTTAACTGGACGATAACTTCAATGATTTTATGTGGGAGATGAAGAATCACTCCTCATTATTTATAATATTAGGACCATAAAATATGCTGCTTTCTATCGTTAGTTTTGTTTTATTAAATATTGCATTGGTACATTACTTCTCTAAATTAAAGCAGAACAAAGCAGCAAAGAATCCTGTGTTTCTTAAGAGTGCAATGGCCATTAGCTCTTTATCGTCGGTGTGGGCAATAAGTACACTTTTTACAACGCCTACACCGGTGGCTTCAACGGTTTTTATCATCGTCATAGCGCTTTATGTATTATCAACCAGCGCGATATTTACTTTTCTTCTTTCTACAGCAGAAACACCTATTGGTAATATTAAAATCGCGGTAGGTGACGATCTTTTAGCCTTTAAAACTAAAACGTTTGACTCTAGCTCATTGGCAGGTAAGCGTACATTATTGAAGTTTTATCGAGGCTCATGGTGCCCTTATTGTTCGGCAGAGCTGGTTATGTTTGAAGCGCTTAAGCCTCAATTAGATAAATATAACATTCAAATAGTCGGTATTTCTAACGATACCGCTGAACAACAACAAACCCACAAAATACGCGATAATATTAGCCACACGTTGGTGTCAGATCCTGAACTAAATATCATCCGACAATACGGCGTTGAGCATCATAAAGCGTTAGGCGCAACCTCGGATGAGCTGATTAGTATTTTTGGTATTACCATGCCCCTTCCTTGGAAAATGAAATATAAACCGATGTCTATTCCAACGTCGATATTAATCGATGAGAACGGCAAAATTGTATGGATTGACCAATCAGAGGATTATCGTTTACGTGCAAGCGAAGATGCCGTAATGGGTGCGGTTGCAGCTAATTTTGCTAAAGATTAATAACCAATTTCATTAAGTAATCTTGGATAATGTAGACATTGTTGAAGCATATTAACTAAATTGCAGTTACACAGAATCTGTTACACCCTCTAAGCCTTAGGTTTGTCGATTTGGCATTTAGTCTTAAATCTTGCTGAGGGATAGCTTGCTCGTAATAAAGAGGAACCTAGGGTTCAAAGTCCTATCTTTCGCCCAATAAAAAGGCTCATCATTTCTGATGAGCCTTTTTATTTGAATGTGGCGGAGGGATAGGGATTTGAACCCAGACTCTCGAATTAAATATTTAAAATAGTCGTTTAAATTCATTTAGTTGCAGATTTTTACACCATCAAACTCTGCAATTGTTAACTAAGATTGACTTTATTCCTGAAGTTGAAATAAGTCAATAATTATGGACCTTTAAAAGCGCTAATTTGTGCATCTAAAAATTTAATCATAATGAAGTATAAGTCGAACGGGACTGATTAAACTCAACTAGCCCACAAGCGCCTGCTCGCTTTGGCACCAACCCAAAGGAAGCGAAGTGCAAACCCCAAACGCCAGAAAAAAGAAAACCAGCTCCCGCTGGTTTTCGTTAGTGTTTGCTTTGCTCCCAAAGAAGCCAAACCTTCGGGCAACTAGTACCGTTGAAGAAAGCTTCTTTGGGTTTAGTTATTTGAAATCAAAATTTAAGGGTTTTATTATGCTATTTCCCGCACCTTATATAAATTGTTTCACCACCGCCTTCATACAGGTTTCTTGATTCATCAATAATTTCCATATGCTCTAAACACTCTTTCGGTTTATTTTTAAAAAGACTAATTAGTTTTTTCAACCTTCTCAAACTTGGTTTTTTTTCACCTGTTTCTGAGAAATCAACAGCTTCAAAAATAAAATATACTCCTTCACCATTAGATTCCTCAATTGTTTTTAACCAATCAGCATAATAGTGGTTTTCATTTATATCTAAAAACCTGTTGTCGATACTAGTGCAACCTAACAACATAGTATTTAAAGCAAGAAATAAGGGAAATAGTTTATTCATAATATTCTCTTCTGTGCCAATCATAAATGTAAGGAGCATTGGCTGTCATTGCGATACCTGTATAAGCCGCTGTTGGAACCATCCCAGCTAAGCTCCAAGCTTGGAAAGCTGTATTATAAGTTTCAGTCCCTGAAAGTACCATGCCAGTCATAGAGTCATAACCTTGAAAACCAACTAATTTCGAAATATCAGAATTCCAAAAGTCATGACCTTTAGAAATAGCATTCATGCTTCTTGCCCATGTTGAACTTTTATTTTCAAATATGGTTCCTTCCATACCTGAATCTTTTGTCAAATTTGTAAACCAGTTACCATCTCCAGCATCTGTACCTACAATCTGCGACATATCTCTATTTGAGTAGGTCATCAGTTCACCATGCTTGTTATATACAGGAGGTCTATTACCTTCAATTTTTGTTGCTCTAAGTTTCAACATATTTGTTCGTTCCTTGATATGTTCCCATCCTAACCTAGTCATAGAAAGAGCAAATGAAAGCTTAAAGCCTTCCCGGAAGCTCCCCCCTGTAGCTTCACCTGAAATACCACCTGCAACGCTATTAGACATCACCCGAGAAAAGTTCCATGTATTACCATAATGAGCAGCAATTCCACCAAATATTGCACCACTAAATGCCCCTTTCAAAGCTCCTGTTAGAGAACCTTTTAGACTTCCAGTCATCAGTGCTCCACTAACAAAGCCACCGGCTCCGCCAGCTATTCCCCCAGTTACAATTCCACCTGCCGTAGTTAATGTTGCTGCCGAAGTTGCTGTTGCAGCAGTTCCCCATGTAGCTCCCCATCCCGCAACCCAATTAGTGGCAGCACCATAAGTAGCAACAACGGCAACTACAGCTAAAATAGGTTTCCACCAGTTTTTAACAAATTTTTTCAGCCCACTGAAAAAATAACCACTCGGATCGGTATAGCTCATCGGATTATTCAACACATAGGAATAACGATTGTAATTCTGGCTATTCAACGGTGCCTGAATAAAGGGATCTGCTTGCAAGAATCTACCCAAGGTTGAATCGTAAATACGCCCACCCATATGAATAATATCTAAGTCTTTTATGTGCTTATGGCCTGTATATCCTCTGTCTGTCGGTTCGCTGGTCGTAAAACTAGCCAACGAACTATGAAGATACACAGCGGTACGTTTACCCCATGGGTCATAAATCGCTTGCGAGACGACTGCGCCACTGCCATTGGTTGTGGCGATGACCGAGCCTTGATGGTCTTTGTGTAGATAAAAAGTATCAGTTGAACCATTGCTTCGTTGGGTATAGACAATATCGCCGACATAAAACTTATGCTCGGTTAATGTACCTGCGCCACCCGTACGATATACCTTTTCATAATTACCTAAATAGGTTGTCTGATAAGTCACATTTTTGCCATTTTCGACATACGTATCAGATTTATAAATAAGCTCACGCTCAGGCCCATATTTCATGGTAGAACTACTGCCAGCTTTCGTGATTAATGTTGGCTTGTCGTAACTACCATAAGTAAAGGTGCGGGTGCCATCAGTTTTACTATTGCCGTTGGCATCGTAAAAAAACTTATATAATTGCGCTCCAGAGGCTGATTTGACCTCATTAAGCTGGTGCGGTTTAGTTGCATAGTAGGTGTAATTGCCCACACCCGTTTTAAATTTAATATTACCCCAGTCATCATAATTGAAATCTTGATACGTTTTACTACCATTCGCAATACTAATTGTCCTGTCTTCTAAACGGTCTGTCAGGTAGTCATAGCCATACGTTTCTGTAAAGTCGGTAATGCTTCCAGGGATTGAACCAAATTTAGTCCAGCGGCTGGTTACGAAATAATTGTGGGTGTCTTAATTATTGTAATTACGCATGATTGGTTCAGATTTCACTATTAAGCCCCGTCTTTATAAACATCAGGGCAGTATAGCCGCTTCTAGCAGTAAATAAGTCGCATCAAAAGCAATGATAAGACTGAGAATGTTGTACAGAAAACTAATGCCAAAAAGCCTTCGGTGAGCAGAGTATGATCTTGACTCACCGGAGGGGTACATACGGCCATGTTAAAGTACTTTATTTAATGCGATACTTTCCTACGACCTCGGTTAATATGACCTTCAGTTTTTCAAATTGGGCAACTCCCATGTCAGTCATTTTAAAATCTCCTACCTCAGAATAAGTTAACTTTGATTGCTGTTCATCTTCCCTGAACATAACTTCAACATATTGCCCTATCAATCCATTACTTACACGCTTCAGATCAATGTAATAACTGCCCACCATCCAACATTTATTAGCACTTTCGTCTTCTTGTTCATAATTATCACTAACAAAGCCCAATGCTTTAAGATTAGTGCATAGGGCCATATATTGCTGTTCAATATTTAACTTGTCAGTATTGAAGCTTATTTCAACATCGGTCGTTGGCAGACATCCACTTAATGCCATTAAGATAGTTGAAAACATCAAAATCCTTAACATCCACTTATCCTCAAATCACTATAAGTTGTGGTGATATAAAAAAACGGAGCCATTTTTTAACAAATAACATAACTCGTTTTCATGGCTTTGGCGAGAGGTATAGTCGATATACTCAACTCACCTCTTTCTATCAATATGACTAATACATTAGATTTAAATTAGTAGTTTACTAACTATTTTCGAAGTTAGGAGCAGCAGAAAATCTTGATATCAATCAAGTATAAGGAAGATGGTGGTTTTTCAAGAATTAATGCTTAAGCGCACAGCTAGCGCTGACAATTTTTGGTGCCTTGTCGTCGCTTCGGTCTATATGCTCACAATGTTCACTTAATGCAGGTAATACCCCAGGGCGAGATCGTGAATGTTTTTTGAACAATTTGACGCACTATTTGACGTTAACATCTCGCTATGATCTTATACTCCCTTTTTTCGGGAGCACACCATGCATATTGACCACTTCAAAGAGAATTTC
>NZ_JCAYNV010000024.1:0-45276 GCF_059758055.1 Shewanella sp. MF05956
AATTCTCTTTGAAGTGGTCAATATGCATGGTGTGCTCCCGAAAAAAGGGAGTATAAGATCATAGCGAGATGTTAACGTCAAATAGTGCGTCAAATTGTTCAAAAAACATTCACGATCTCGCCCTGGGATACAGAGCTATTTTGAGAAAATTGATATCGAATAGTTGGTAAGTTATTCATTAAAATTCCTTTTCATCGTATTTTTTTATCATACATCTTTAAGCCTGACGGATTCAATGAGGATTTTACACTCAACTGAAGCATCTGTAGGCTCCGCGCAGCGGCTTAGTTCAACAGCTTATTAAAGGGCCCAATAAATTAATAGTCAGCCGTTTAAGTTATTGATTAATATCATCCTACATTTACGATCTTATTGAAGTAAAGCAATTAATTGTGCCTAACAGACAAAAACAAACCGAGCTTGCACGTAAAGTAGGATTTTCCTTTATTGTACTAAAAATTAAAGACAACAAAATCAGATAATTATGATTTCTCTATTTTTAAAGTGATACAACTAAAGAACGATTTTCAATCGATTTTTAGCGTAAATCGATGAAACACCATTATAACTGTACATAAAATCAGTACGCACCATATAAAAGTGTCAATGCTGATTTTGTCTTTTACGCTTTTGATTTTCACATGCGTAGCATGCGGCTTTGGGGGTTAAGGGGTATCCCCTTGCCCGTAGCTCCTATCCGACCTTTTGGAACAAAAGTGGGATAGGAGCGTACCGGGTTTCGCTGTAGTCCCACTTTTTAAGTGGGCTGCTTTGGCTTCGCACTCACTGAGTGCGAAACGGTTTAAATTGCATTCTTTAAGTGAACAGTTACGTGAAATTAACGCGAAAAAGGTGAAAATTCGATTTCTCAGCAAGATTTATTATCGATTTACGCCCGTAGGATTTGATAAGTTCGTCTGAGAAATGATACAGCTGGTAAGCTTCATCATTTCTCAGGCGATTGTTAGCGTTGTGAAAGCAAATTTTGGCGTATAAAGTCACTCAGAATTGACTGACTGCTGTCATTTGTTCCACCCTACGGTGACCAATTAAATCAAAAAAACGCTCATACAAATCAGTTTCCTCAATCCTACGGGCGAAAATTAGCACCAAAAGTATAAAACGATACAGCTAGTGACCGACTAAGCGGTATGTCGTGCCTAATATCGCATCGGCAAGTGTTCCCCTTGACCCCTTTTCAATCAATCGCTTTATATGGGTTTCAACAAATTCAGCGCGTACTCGACTTTATCCACCACTGGCTTGAGTGTTTTGACATCATATTGCTTACCGTATCGCCCATAAGTGATGTTGTGATAAACGTGTCCGACGATTTGTGCCACCATCGATTCTTCTGTTTGCAGTTGTTTAAGCTCATCAATAAAGGTGTGACGGAATGAATAGGCTGTAGGTCGTTTACCTGCGATAAAGTGTAGTTGGTCGAGTAATTTGCCAAACTCACGACAGAACTTGTGTGACCAAACACCATCACTACTGGGTTGATAATGAAATAACGGACTGCTTGTTAACTGACTGGTTTTTGATGTTCGGTCATTAATGGTTTGAACGAAATCCATAAAACCAAGCTTAATGAGCTTTTGATGCAGCGGAACGGTTCGTTTTGACTGTGCAGTCTTGAGTTGTTGGCTCACGCCCTCATTGGTGACGTGAATGACGTTGATGCCATCGATTACGCTTATATCATTACTGTGTAGCTGACAGGCTTCTGAAGGCCGCAAACCGTGATACAGCATCAATAGTGTTATCCATTTAAAGTCAGCTTGTTTATCGATAAAGTCTTGTGATTGCAGTACGTGTTTTAGTTGTTCTGGTTGCCAGCGCTGACGCGCTAAATCATGTCCAGCTTGATTACTTGGCTTGGACAGTTTTACTTCATCAAACGGGTTAGCGCTGGTGTAGCGCATCAGTTTGCACCATTTAAAGAACTGCGACACCGCCGCTAAGTAGTCTTTATTACTCTTATGGCTTCGACCTTCTTCGAGCAAGCAATCCTTGTATTCCATCGCCTCAGCGCTGGTGATGTCGAATACATCATCTAGGTGGGTTCGCTCAATAAAGTGGCCTATACGTTGATTTAGCTGCTTTACCGTTAACACTGAGACAGACTGCTTTTGTTTAGACGCAATAAACTTAATTAGTGCATCCGTTAATGTGACGTTATCTACTGAATTTGTTTGCTTTTTACTATCCGAACAATTTGAAAAAGCCAAGTTTGTTGATGAGGGATAATTGTCATATGTCGCACTATTATGGGCTAATTGCGTTGGCCGAGTAGGAATAAACTGGATGATTTCTCGCACTGGCTTGGCGTTATCATCAAGCGTATCTGTTACCCCAACAAAGCCTGCACGGGCATCATTAATCAATTGATTAACGTGTGCTTTAAATGCATCAGGCTGTGATTGTGGGGTTAAGCTACTGATTAATGGTCGTAAGATACCCGCCACCACAAGGTTACGGCCAATCGCGATTGAGCGCTGTTTAGTGAGTAAGGATACTTTGATGTCGGCAGCGAAGCCTTTATCACGTAGAGAAGCAGGCAACACCATGCGGGTGTAATAGGTACAATTTGTGGCTCTGAATAGGTACATATGTCTCAGTCATCCGTTTTGGGTCTGAGAATATGATTTTTCAAATGCTAGAAAGCAAAAAAGCCATTGATTATCAATGGCTTTTTCACTTTAGAATGTGGCGGAGGGATAGGGATTTGAACCCTAGAACGGGATAAACCGTTGCCGGTTTTCAAGACCGGTGCATTCGACCACTCTGCCATCCCTCCGAACGCGGTGAATAATAAGGGTATTCACGAAAATGTAAAGCCTTGAAGTGTGCGATGGCGCAACAAATGTGCAATATCGCTCAAAAAGGGCTGCGTTTGCGTGATTTTTGCTCTTTTTATTCTTTCAATGCGTTTTAGCGTGTTGTCTCTATCGCCGTTTTGCTTTGCTGCGTTCCGTTGTGCTTGTTAGCAATCTCTACTGCCTAATATGTTCAGCAGTAGAGGTTGCGACAACAATATAGTGCTTAGTGCACTAAACCACGACGCTTTAATAACGCGTCTGTTGAGGGCTTTTTACCGGCAAAGTCGATATAGCTTTGCATTAGGTCCTGGCTGTTACCTTTTGACAATACGGTGTCGCGGTATTTTTGGCCGTTCTCTTGGGTTAATCCACCGTTCGCCATCATGTGTGCAAACGCGTCTGCAGCAAACACTTCGGTCCACAGGTAGGCGTAGTAACCAGCAGAGTAACCGCCGCCGAAGCTGTGGCTAAAGTAGGTGGTTTTATAACGCGGTGCGATTGGGCTGTAGTCTAAACCGTGTTTTGCCAGTGCTTGTTTTTCAAAAGCAGCAACATCGGTAATTTCAGTGCCAGCAGGAATTGAGTGCCATTCCATATCAAGCAGTGCAGCTGCTAAGTATTCAACGGTGCCAAATCCTTGGTTAAAGGTGTGCGCTTTTAATACTTTAGCCAGTAACTCGGCAGGAATAGGCTCGCCTGTTTGGTAGTGCTTAGCGTAGTTCGCTAGCACGGCAGGGTCGATACTCCAGTCTTCGTTTGCTTGTGATGGAAATTCAACAAAGTCACGAGCGGTTAAGGTCCCAGCTAGGCTTGGGTAGTTAACTTGTGAATATAAGCCGTGAATCGCGTGGCCAAACTCGTGGAATAACGTGCTCACTTCGTCAAAGGTTAACAGTGTTGGTTGACCTTCAGCAGGTTTTGGCACGTTAAGCGCGTTATACACGACTGGTTTAGTGTTTTTTAAGAATGACTGGCTAACAAATTCGTCCATCCATGCACCGCCACGTTTACCCTGACGCGCGTACATATCAAGATAGAACAAGCCTAGTGAGCTGCCGTCTTTGTTAAAGATTTCATAAGCGGTGACGTCTTTGTGCCATACAGGTAAGTCGTTACGTGACTTAAAGGTGATGCCGTACAATTTTTCCATCGCGAAGAATAGGCCGTCGTTTAGTACTGTATTCATTTCAAAGTATGGCTTAACTTGACTGTCGTCTAGGTCATATTTTGCTGCGCGAACTTTTTCGGCGTAGTAAGCCCAGTCCCATGCTTCAAGGGTAAAGTCTTTACCGTCTTTAACGATTTCGGCTTGAATATCAGCGGCTTCAATTTTGGCTTTAACCAAAGCTTTAGGTGCTAAGTCATCTAAAATGCCATAAACCGCTTCTGGGTTTTGCGCCATTTGATCGCCAAGCGAATAAGCGGCCCAGGTTGGGTAACCTAATAGTTTGGCTTTTTGTGCACGCAGTTGGGCGATTTTGATGTTAAGCGGGCTGTTGGTGTCCATTGCGCGATAAGCTGAAGTTTCCCAAAGCTGTTTACGTAAATCGCGGTTTTTAAGACTAGACAGTAACGGTTGGGTGGTGGTGTTAACCAGAGTAATCATGTAACCGGTTTTGCCTGCCGCTTTTGCTGCTGCAGCTAATGATGCGATGTCATTGTCTGACAAGCCGTCGAGCATGGCTTTGTCTTCAACCACTATCACGTCATCTTTAAATGACTTTAAAACGTTTTGTGAGAAGCTGGTTTCAAGCTTAGCAAGCTCGCCGTTTAGTTCACGCATTTGGGCTTTGTCTTCTCCTGACAATTCAGCACCTGCGCGCACAAAGCGTTCGTAATAGACGTCTACTAAACGTAAGTCTTCGCCGGTTAATGTGGCTTTGTTTTTGTAAATGGCTTGAATGCGGGCAAACAGCTTTTCATCTAGGTAGATGTTGTCCATGTGCGCGGTCAACTGAGGCACAACTTGCTCTTCAACACTAATGAAGTTGTCGTCTGAAATTAACCCAGTAAGGTTAAAAAACACGCGCTGAGTGCGGTCTAATATCGCGCCGGTTTTTTCAAGTGCCACAACGGTGTTCTCAAACGTTGGTGCGTCAGCGTTGTTAGTAATGGCTGCGATTTCAGCTTTGTGCTCTTTCATGCCTTGTTCAAAGGCAGGTAGATAGTCAGCTGCATTAAATTTGTCAAACTGCGGCGCCATGTATTGTAATGGGCTTGCGACTAACAGCGCGTTTTCGGCGGTTGCAGGTGCTTTGGTCGTTGTTGTTGGTGCTTCTGCTGTGGTTTTGCTAGTCATTGCGGTGTCTGCTGTTGGTTCTGAACACGCACTAAGCATCAATGCCGCACTTACGGCAGTGGTAATAAGAGTTTTACGCATTAATATATCCTTGGGCACGGCCCGATTGTAGTGCTTTTATGCCTATTTCAAATGTGGTAAATATCGCAAAATAGTGACCATAAAAACGAAAGTAAATACCTTGATACAATACCAAGCCTACGGCTGTAGGCATAGGGTAATGCGATTAACGAAGATTAATTTTTGTAACCAAACTTACCAAGGGTGATATTTGTTGGGTTTTAGTGCTGTTTATGGTGAATTCTAGTGGCTATTTGTGAGTTTTCACGTAGTTTAAAAGAGAGAAAAAGGCATGATGAGGGCGTTAGATGAAAGCTGGTAAGCATGATACACAATTGCTCAAGCTCGCGATGGAGATTGGGATGGGTTACGCACAAAAACGTGGCTTTGACGATTTTGGTAAAGGTATTTCGCCTAAAGACAAAGTGGAATGTATTTATCGATTATTAGTGCAAGACAAGCTAATACAACCGCTTGCCGAAGATAAAGACGACGGCCCCAACCGTAAACATAAATTGATATTGTGGATTAGTAAGCAGTTACCGAAAGAACATGAATTATTGAATTAACATTGATGATGTTTAAAAAAGCCCAGGTGAAATACTATTTCACCTGGGCTTTTTTAGTTTATACGCTTAAAGCTTGATTTGATTAATCAGAATAACCGCCTTAGCGCGATTCAATTTCAACAATTTTTAAGCTGATGAGCTTTTGCTGCCATTGCTGTTGGTTAATTCCTTCTACCCACAACACTGGCGATTGGCGGTGCTGGCCTTTACGCAAATACGTTTCTGGCATACGGACAATGGCTTCCCAGGCTTCTAAGGTTTCGGTTTTGATTAAACCACCCTGATCGTTAAAGAAACTGGCCTCGACATTCACCACGATGACATGTTCGCCACTGGTGCTGTCAAAATCAAATACTAAACCTAATTCGTTATCTTTCCATTGAGTGTTTGCAAGGGTGATTGTAATGCCATCTCTTGCCGTGCGGCCCATTAATTCAGGCTGTGCCATCGCACTGGCGGTTAAGCGCGTGGTAGCCATTGGCGTCACCGTCGTTACAACCGCAGGCTTGGCGTTTGTGGTATCGACAGCCATTTTGGCATCAGCAGTATTCACCGCACTGGTTGCTTGCGCAGCGAGTGCAGTGGCGGCAACTGGTACTGTGGATGTTTGAATCGCCGTAGCAGGTTGCGCCACGGTTTCGGTAATAATGTATTCCCAGGTGAAGTCGTCTTTTAGGCGGACATTAGTGCCGTTTTCTAAGGTGATCACAGCAACATCTGCAGCCATTGCCGCAGGGGCAAGCAATAAAAAGAGGGCTGATGCAATCGCATTAAATTTGGTTTTCATCTATTCATCCTGATTTATGAGTCGTTAATGAGGTAATTCTACGTTTTTTTAAGGGGTAACAGGAAAATATTTTAAGGTGAGTTATAAGCCAAATTTAAGGTTCGTGGCCGCAGTAAATATCAACAAAGACGGGTTATGGCTCATCAAAAAATGTATAACAGCGAGTCGTTTTTCTGGTTTATATCAGTAAATGCTTAAGGTGATTTGGCTCATAAAACGCAACATTGGCCCTAAAAACGGGTTTCGATTTACAGAGTAAAGAGTAAACTCATCCTTAACATGTAAAATTTATACATGAATAAATAATATTTGAGGAGTAGAGTTATGTTTTGTGTGCAATGTGAGCAAACCATTAGAACACCAGAAGGCAATGGCTGTAGTTACTCGCAAGGTATGTGCGGCAAGCTAGCGTCGACGTCTGATATTCAAGATTTATTAATCTATATGCTACAAGGCGTGTCGGCTTATGCTGTTAAAGCGCGTGAGTTTGGCATTGTAGATAACGACATTGACACTTTTGTGCCTAAAGCCTTTTTTGCCACGTTAACTAACGTAAACTTCGACGATGAACGCTTAATTGATTATGCCTACCAGGCACAGACGTATCGCGATCAATTAAAAGCGGCTTACATTGCTGCTTGTAAAAGCAAAGGCGTTGAACCAGAAATGGTGAGTGGCCAAGGTGAACTATTACTGGCGACATCAAAACCTGAAATTTTAGCTCAAGCACCCATTGCACTGCTTAATCGTGGTGACGTAAATGAAGACATTTTAGGCTTACGTTTATTATGCCTATATGGCTTAAAAGGCGCTGCGGCTTATATGGAGCATGCTCGCGTATTAGATCAAACTGATGTTGATGTGGCTGCTGAATTCCATAAAATTATGGCATTTTTAGGCGAAGGCTCTGTTGATGCAGACAAGTTATTTGCGACTGCAATGGAAATTGGCCAACTAAACTATCGCATTATGGCGATGTTAGATTTAGGCGAAACCACCTCTTTTGGCCATCCTGAGCCAACCCAAGTGAATACCAAATCTGTTAAAGGTAAAGCGATTTTAGTGTCTGGTCACGACATGAAAGACTTAGAGCTTATTCTTGAGCAAACCGCAGGCAAGGGTATTAATGTCTTTACTCACGGCGAAATGTTACCAGCACTTGCTTACCCAGCATTTAAAAAATACTCGCATTTAGTCGGTAACTACGGCGGCGCTTGGCAAAATCAGCAAAAAGAATTTGCCACTTTCCCTGGTGCAGTTGTGATGACTTCAAACTGTATTATCGACCCTACAGTCGGCGAATATTCTGACCGTATTTATACCCGCAGTATTGTAGGTTGGCCTGGTGTAACTCACGTTGAAGGTGATGATTTCAGCGAAGTGATTAACAAAGCCCTTGAACTTGAAGGTTTTGCTTATGATGAAATTCCACACATGATCACCATCGGTTTTGCTCGTAATGCCTTAATGGCAGCGGCACCAACCGTAGTTGAAAACGTCAAGAATGGTTCTATTAAGCACTTCTTCTTAATTGGCGGTTGTGATGGCGACAAGTTAGAGCGTAATTACTTTACCGATTTAGCTAAATCAGTGCCTGACGATTCAATTATTTTGACCTTAGGTTGCGGTAAGTACAAATTCAATAAATTAGACTTTGGTGACATCAATGGCATACCACGCTTATTAGATGTGGGCCAATGTAACGATGCTTATTCTGCTATCCAGTTAGCCTTAGCATTAAAAGATATTTTTGAGTGTGACCTTAACGATTTACCGTTGAGCCTAGTGTTGTCGTGGTTTGAGCAAAAAGCGATTGTGGTGCTATTAACTTTGTTATCGCTTGGCGTGAAAAACATCCGTACAGGACCTACTGCGCCAGCATTTTTATCTGAAAATCTAATGAATATTTTAGAGCAGCAGTTTGGTTTACGTGGCACTACTGATGTTGCGTCAGACTTAAAAGCGATGATGAAAGTGGCGTAATTCGCCCTAAAAATCGTGCATTTATGTTACACGTATTTGCACGATAACGATTACAGGCGATATGAGAAGTTCATATCGCGCTCGGTATTTTTTACTGCGTTAAAGGTGTCAAAATGAGTAGTGCTCCCTCAATTGGTTTTTCATTTTCACAAGCGCTTTCTGCCCAAGCGGCAAAAAAGGTGACTCCTGTTATCGATACCCCTGTTTTCAAGACCACGCCTACGGTGCAGCCGCCTGTATTAACAGGCTCGAAGGCACTTTGGGCTGCTGAAAACTGGCAACGAGGAGAGGTGCAACTTCGCTGTATTGAAAAGTGGAATGAAACCCATGATGTGGTGAGCTTTCGATTTCAAGGACTGACACCGGTTAAGTTTAATTTTAAACCGGGACAGTTTATTACCTTTAAACTCGACATTAATGGCGACAAAGTTTATCGCAGTTACACTATTTCATCGTCACCTTCACGGCCATTTTCGTTAGTGGTTACGGTTAAAAAAATCGTTGGTGGTTTGGTGTCTAATTACTTAACAGAGTCGCTCAATGTTGGCGATGATGTGACGGTAACGGGCCCAGATGGCATATTTAACTTGATCGACATTGAAGCCGATAAGTACTTATTGTTAAGTGCCGGTTGCGGTGTCACGCCAATGCATTCTATGTCGCGCTGGCTGTGCGATACCACCACCGACAGCGATATTGCCTTTGTACACAGTGCAAAAACGGTTCATGACATTATGTTTGCCGATTCGATGGCGTCAATGGCATCTCGAAGCCCGAGTTTTAATCTTAATTATGTACTTGAGTCCGACAGTAATAAGCAAGATTTAACTGCTAAACATACCTCTACAGGTTGCGAAGGTGGTCGCTTAAGCTTAGAAACCTTAGTCAAGTTAGTACCCGATTATCAACAACGTACTGTATTTGTATGCGGACCTGAGCCCTACATGGCTGCGGTAAAATTAATGCTTGAAACCGCCGAATTTGATATGAGTCAGTTTAATCAAGAAAGCTTTGGCGCAAGTAGCGCTCTAGGCTTAAAAGCGGCGTTAGACAGTAATCCATCAACTGAACGGTTTATGTTGAGTATTGGTGACAAGCAGGTTGAATTAAGCGGCGATCAAAGCTTACTTGACGGCATAGAGTCTGCAAAATTACCGATGATTGCGGCTTGCCGAACGGGCGTATGTGGTGCATGTAAATGTCAGGTTGTGTCAGGCACTACTGTGTCGTCTAGCAAGATGGCATTAACCGCTGAAGAAATTGCGGCAGGTTTTGTATTGGCGTGCTCGACTAAAATGACCTCGAATGTGCAGTTAAAAATGTGATTGGCTTACCGTAGTAAATACAAGCCGACTTTGTGTTGGTTGGCTGCTACGGTATTTATTGAGTGCGACACATGTAGTAGATTAAAATAGTGGTGTCATTGAGGGAATTAAGTATTGCTGGGCAAAATCATTGGCATCTACAGGTTTCCTCAAATGATAACCCAGCCATGTGTTGGCACCTTGCTTAACCACAAAATCGGCTTGGAATTGATTTTCAACCCCTTCTGCTACCAACGATAATGGTAAATTATTTGCCATGGTGATAATGGTGTTTATTAACTGTCGGCTTTGTTCTGAAGTTTCAAGGTTACGAATAAAACTGCGATCAATTTTAACCGAATTAAACGGGTAGTTTTGCAAATAACTGAGTGATGGATAGCCGGTACCAAAATCATCTAATGACAACCAGATCCCATGATGGTGTAACTTATTTAATATTTTTTGGGCATGTGTAGCTACAATCGTTAATCAAGGGTCCACAAGTATGCGATTAAATTCGCGGGGATCCTTCAGGCTCTGACACCCGTTATCCTTAACTCTTCTTCTCGTTGACTGAATTAATAAAACTAGCAATACTGCTACCATCAATCTTAAATGGATTTTAGGTATGCAAAAACACAACCAGGATGTAATCGAATTAACCCTTAATGATATTCAATCAGATTTATACCATGTAACAGGTAATAGTGAGTTAGCTAAAACTCATGCTGAAGCCTTAGCTATCTATTATCGCGGTGAAGTAATTGATTCATTCAAATACAAACAAAATATTATCCCTAAAGATGATTTAATTTTCTCTAGACATGTTCGCTGGGAGCACTTAAAAGCTCACTCAACTAAACTGAGTAAGAACCTTGTAAAAGCGACGGGCGAACAACGCCCAAAAAATACAGCAGCTCACCATATCGTATCTTGGAGTGATATGAGAGCTGCTAGGTCGAGATTGCGTTTAGCTGCATTTGGTATTGATATAGACTCTGCTGATAACGGCGTCTTTTTACCGAGATTTGTCAAGAATGCGCCTCATACGAATATGCCAAAAGCTTATCCTCACTCAACTATTCATTCTAATTATTATTATATTAACGTAGAACATTTATTAGTTGAGACCATTGTAGAAGGCTTAGGCCGCTTAGGGATTATTGATGTGCTTCAGGAAGTTGGTGAAGATTTAAAAGATGGCACGTTTGAAATTAATAAGAGCTTAAGAGGTTAATAGTTGTGACTACATTTACTAAAGTATACCGTGTGTTGTTTAACCCTGATGAGTACCTAACACTCAATGAAACAAGTTTTGAACAAACAATGCAGCTTACAGAAGGTCAAATAATGCTGTTTGATGGGCGAACAAGTATGAGCTGCAACTGGTCAAAACTTGGTTTGGAGTGGCTCACTGAGCCTTATGAAGCATTTGACGGTTTGGTTAAACCTGACATAGCAGCTTTAGGTGCATCAACGTTTGTGGTTCCATCATATATCGCTTCAATTTTGAAGCCTTTGCTTGATAAACATATAGAACTTTTAGAGTGTGAGGTTGAAGGTGAAAGTTGGTTTGCTTTTAATATCATTGGCTACGATGACGTATTAAATAATGAATTAACCATTATCAACATGCGAAATGGTAAGCCAAGTAGAACAAATCGCTTCAAAAGAATGGTATTTAATAAAAAATCAATCACCAACACTATTCTTTTTAGAGCCAAGAACGTCGGTATACGGTATTTCACTACAGATGCTAAGGATAGTTTATATACATTAGCCAAAGAGAATGGATGGCAAGGTCTGTATTTTGAAGAAGTTGAGCTAGCCGATTAGTGGCTATTCTTAACTATCAATTGTATGTTTACCAGACATTAAGGTAAATGGGATCAGAGTCTGACGAATCCCCACAAAAGAATGAATAAAAATAATGAGATAGGTTTAAAACTGAGAAACATTCATGGCATTTGGTGATCAAATTTATCGCCAAACAAAAATTACCACGAGTCAATGCCATGAATGCAAAACACCTTTTATCAAAATGCCTCTCACTTGTCACCCCCTCCGTTAACGCAAAAAACTTGCCGAAAAGTCTGTTCTCTGCAATTGAAAGCTCAATGAATGGTGGAGCATTATCAATCACAGGGCTTGGCCGTTATATTGAAAGTAAAACCAAGGAAAAGCATAAGATTAAGCGGGTTGATAGGCTTTGCAATAATCATTATCTTCATCGTGATATTGAGTTCATTTATACTCGTATGACCTGCTTGTTCCTCGGAAAAATGAAGCGGCCCATCATTCATATCGATTGGTCAGATCTTGATGACCGTAAGCAGCATTTTCTCATTCGAGCATCTTTGGCGGCTCAAGGGCGCTCATTGATACTTATAGCATACCGATTGAAGGTAAATTCGCCTTCTTGATACTGCGAGTGATAAACCATCCCAAGCTTAGTGACGACATTAATTGAGCCTGTGTTCACGTCCGCCACATCGGCATAAACAATGTCTAAATCCATGTGTGCTTTAGCATAATCAATACATGCCTGATTGGCTTCAGTTGCTAAACCCATACCCCAGTAATCTGGATGTAAACGATAGCCAATATCGACGGCATTAATACGAGTTTCATTTTTAAAACCGCAAAAACCAATCACAGTATTGGTGTCTTTAACGACCACCGCCCAACGGCCAAAACCATACTGTTGATATTCCACCAGCCAAATATTGCGGATGATGTTTTCGGCATCCGTTAACGTGGTGCACACGCCCGCATCGCCGGTATATCGATTCACCTCTTCTGGGGTATTAAAGTGCAACACCGCAGGGGCATCTTCAAGGGTGAACTCTCGGATAATGAGCCTGGGTGTTTCGGTAATCATTTTCATTGGTTTCCCTTATTTTTATTATGCATTGGCAATGATGTCGATCAAACGCCTTACCACCTAGCGTGAGCTTGTGCTAGGTTAACATACTCAATTCCCGACATTTAAGAATAATAATATGACCCGCCTACGTTTTGCTTACCCCATATTGGCGCTTGCACTTACTGCTTCGTCACTGTCATTGAATGCAGTGGCGAATACCAAGCTAGATCAATCAGTAGCTCAAGCCTTACCTAAGCTGGAAAAGCTTTACCTGCATTTACACCAGCATCCTGAGTTGTCGTACCAAGAAAAAGCCACCAGCGAGCGTATGGCCACAGAGCTTAAGCAGCTTGGGTTTGAAGTAACGTCTAATTTTGGCGGTTATGGTGTGGTCGGCATATTGCAAAATGGAGAAGGGCCGGTAGTGATGATCCGCGCTGACATTGACGGCTTACCGATTACTGAACAAACCGGAAAAGACTACGCCTCAACCGTCACCACGGTCGATGCAAACAATAATACTGTGGGTATTATGCATGGCTGTGGTCACGATATTCATATGACCAGCCTTATTGGTACGGCTGAGCAATTGGTAAAACATAAAGCCGATTGGCAGGGCACATTAATGATGGTGGCCCAACCCGCAGAAGAGGTGGGTGGCGGCGCCAAAGCCATGTTAAAACAAGGCCTGTTTAGCCAATTCCCCACGCCAGACAGCATCATTGGTTTGCATGTGAGTGCGTCCATTCCTGCCGGCAAAGTTGGTACTGTGAGCGGTTATGCATTGGCGAATGTCGACTCGGTTGATATTACCATTAAAGGCAAGGGCGGCCATGGCGCTTATCCGCATGCCACTGTTGACCCCGTGGTACTTGCTGCGCGCACTGTGTTGGCATTACAAACCATAGTGAGCCGTGAAGTGTCGCCGTTAGAGCCTAATGTCATCACGGTGGGCTCAATTCATGGCGGCTCAAAGCACAATATTATTTCAGATGAAGTAAAGCTTCAGCTCACCTTGCGCTCATATAACCCTGAGGTGCGCGAACAACAAATTGCGGCGATTAAACGTATCACCGCGGGTATTGCGATGAGTGCTGGCTTGCCTGACGAGTTAGCGCCAGTAGTGTATGTGCATGACGATGAAACTATTCCATCAACGTACAATGATCCAACATTAGCCGCTAAGGTTAAAGCCAGTATTGAAGCTGAGCTTGGCAGTGACAATGTGCTTATTGCACCACCCGTGATGGCAGGTGAAGACTTTGGTTTGTATGGTCTCACACCTGAAAAACGCCCCATTACATTGTTTTGGCTAGGCGGCGTTGATCCTAAGCAATATCAGGCCAGTGTCGACTCGGGCAATGCGCTACCATCTTTGCATTCAAGTCAATTTGCACCCGATTACAAATTAACTATTCGCACGGGTGTTAGGGCTATGACGCGGACTGCGATGGATTTATTTAACCTGAGTTCGGAATAGGGGATGAATTTATACTATTTAAAATCAACATGTTACCCCTTCTCACTTTCAAGCTTGTCATTTGTTCTGCTAACAAGGCGAATTGACGCGTCAATAGCTAGCCTATTGTAAGTCGACTCAACGCAGTTAGCAGGGAAAAGGACTGTTTGAAAGGCGTTTATTATCCCGAGCTCAGGTTATTAATCAAACAGCGCAATAAACGCAAACGAAATCACAACAATAGCGGCTATAATGGCCGCTATTGTTGTGTTTAACCTTGTGGGCATTTTATGATTATTTTTAGCACCAACCTTGGCGATTTTACCGTTGAATTGGAAATGGAACGCGCGCCAGTGTCGTCGAAAAACTTTTTAAAGTATTGTCAGGATGGCTTTTATGAAGGCACGATATTTCATCGGGTAATTAAAGGCTTTATGGTGCAGGGCGGTGGCTTAACAGCCAAAATGAAAGAAAAGCCAACCCGTGACCCGATTGCCAACGAAGCCAATAAAGGCTTAAAAAATGTGATCGGTACTTTAGCGATGGCGCGTACAGATGCACCGCATTCAGCGACAGGGCAGTTTTTTATTAATGTGGCTAACAATGACTTTTTAGACCATACAGGCACTACTAATGCCGGTTGGGGTTATGCGGTATTTGCCAAAGTGACTGCGGGTATGGACGTTATTCAGCAAATGGAACGTGTAAAAACCACCACGCTAGCAGGGCATGAAGATGTACCGCGTGAGCCAATAGTGGTTGAGAAAGTGACCATTGTTGATGAGCCAACGGTTGCTTAACTGGCGATTAGATTGTCATTTTAGAAATGATTATTTAAGTGGTTTTTCTAGCCCAATAAAAAAGGTTCGACAGTGATGTCGAACCTTTTTTTGTCTGCACTTAAGCGGTAAAACCCAAGGGATAAAACCTAGGCGATAAAACTTAAGATGGCATTACTCATAAACATTAAAGTGAGTAACGGATACCAATGGCGACACCGTCATCTTCAGACAGCTCCATTCTTGCTTGTTGATCTTTGTCGGCGCTGCTGAAATCGCTGTAATCGCGACGAGCTTCAAGGTAAACAACGGTATTAACGTCAAATACATAGTGCAAACCCATTACCACAAATTGACGCTTAAATTCGTCTTCTGGATCGGCATTGTAGTTAGGCTGAATCACGTAGTCTTTACCCGCATCAAGGATGTTGTAAGACACAAAGGTACGGATGTTATTATCAAACATATATGAGAATAACGACTCAACACCCACGGCTTTATCAATTAAACGGCCAATATTATCGGTGTCGTGGTTTTCGTTGTGGTTAATATTCGCAGCAGCGTATAAACCATGTTGGTCGAAGTTACCCCAGGTAACCCCCATACCGTAAATGATGTCTTCTGCTGTAGACGTGTTGCCGTTTCCAAACGTCACATCAAATTCGCCACGGTTTACACCCGCAGTGAATACTAATTTGTCTGTTGCTTGGTAAGTTAATGCGCCACCGTAGGTATAGTTGTATTCAACTTTTTGCGCCTCAACGGCACCAGAAGTCCATAAATCTATACAAGCGTCTTCGGTAATATCTTCAATGTCACAGGTATAAAACTCGCTGTTTTTTAACTGTACTTGTACTGCAAAGCTTACGTCGCCAAAGCTGTTGCGGTATTGCACGGTTTTGTCACCGCGGCCGACACCATTTACTGCGCCGTCGTCTTTGTTATAGGTGTAAACACCTGCTGTATTACCGTCCCATACAAAACCATAGTTAGTGTTGTATACCACGTCATACCAAGCACCCCATTGCTTGCCAATAGTGAGGCTGCCGTATTCGTCGTGCGACAAGCCAGCGTAACCTAAACGGTTATAAAAAAACTCTTCTTGAATGGACTCAAAACGATTGTTGTAAACAATGTCTGTGCTACCAACAGGATTAACGCCCCATTCTAATTTTGCATAGGCTTTCCAACCATCATGCAATTGACGTTCAAAACCAAAATTAATACGAGATGCACCGTTAACCACTTCCGTTTCACCTTGAGTGTTGATCACGCGAGCATCAACAAAACCACCAATTTGAACGGCGTTAACGTCGTCTTTAAAAATTTCTGTTGCCGAAACTGAAGGCGCAATCAGAACGCTTGAAATTAATGCAGCAACTAAAGTCTTTTTCATTTTAATCTCTTGTCTTGTTGTTTGAGTAAGCACAGTTTAGTCCATTAACTCATCTATCCATTGAGGCGATGCAGAGTAGCAAACACATTAAGTTTTCTCAAAGTGAAATATGCTCAAAAAGAGCGATATTGCTCATAAAAATTAATCATCAATGACTTAGTATAAATCCGTGTTAACAAGTGGTTAACGCATGAGGTTAGTTGTTAACTTGTGGTTAATTATGCATTTAATGTGATTTTTTATTTTGGTGTGGTTACGATCACTTTTTGAGTATTTCTTTGACCTAGATCGCTATTTTATTCTGCAAATGGCATAGGCTTAACTTAAGGGCTTTGTTTAAAACGTAAATAGAGAGGAGTGACATTATGCAAATGACATTGCAGTTTTTCGGTGCGACTGAAGAGGTTACCGGTTCATGCCACTTACTTACGGTTGGTGGTCAGCAAGTGTTGCTTGATTGCGGACTTATTCAAGGCGGTAAAGCGGATGAATTACGTAATCATGATCCCTTTCCATTTCAACCAGAGCAAATTCACGCGGTGGTGTTAAGCCATGCCCATATTGATCATTCAGGACGACTCGCCTATTTGGTCAAGCAAGGTTATAGCGGCCCCATTTACACTCAACGGGCGACGGCACAATTATGCGACATTATGTTGCGCGACGCTGCGATGCTACAAGAGCGTGATACAGAAAGGACCAATAAAAAGCGTGCTAAGCACGATTTAGAAGAGCTCGAGCCATTGTTTACGGAAGAAGATGTCGAGCAGGTGTTAACCCAGTTTGTGGTTCTCGATTATGGTCAGCGAGTAAAGGTGGCAGACGAAATAGAAGTCTGTTTATCTGATGCGGGGCATATTTTGGGTTCTGCTGTGGTTGAGTTGTGGCTAGGGCAACAACCTGAACAGAAAAAATTGGTGTTTAGCGGTGACTTAGGCCGAGCAGGCATGCCTATTTTGGATGACCCTACCTTTATCGATAAAGCTGATTTAGTGTTGATGGAAAGCACTTACGGCAACCGTTTACACCGCAGCTGGCAGGACACTCTGGTTGAGCTTAAATCCATTTTTAAAACGACCATAAGTGAAAGTCGCGGTAATATTTTAATTCCAGCATTTTCAGTCGGCCGAGCACAAGAGTTGCTGTATCTATTCCATTTGTATGCCAAAGAATGGGATTTATCGCGCTGGCGTATTTGCTTAGACAGCCCAATGGCGATTAAAGCCACACAAGTTTACGTGAACAATTACCCGTTAATGGACGAAGACTTTAAGCGCTTTACGCGTTTATCTCCTGGCAAGCATCCGTTGTTGTCTTGTGCGGAATTTGTCAGCAGCACCGAGGAGTCGATAGAGCTTAACGACATACACGAAGGGTTAATAGTGATAGCGGGAAGCGGCATGTGTAATGGTGGCCGAATTCGTAACCACTTTGTGCATAATTTATGGCGTAAAGAAGCCGACATTATTATTTGTGGTTATCAAGCGTTAGGCACGCCAGGGCGCTTATTGGTGGATGGCGCAGAAGAGCTGACCATTCATGGCCAAAGTATCAAAGTGGCTGCGCGTATTCACACCGTCGGCGGTTTGTCTGCCCATGCTGATCAGGCTGAGTTGCTGCGTTGGTATCATCATTTTGAGGATTCACCTGCCATTATATTGGTGCATGGTGAACCCGAGGCGCAAAAAGTGCTAATACAAGCGCTTAATCAAGATGAGGCCACTAAGCCGAAAAGCAGTGCGATTGCTAAGCGCGGAGATTGTTTGGATTTAACTGCGTTACCCAAACTGGTCTGGCTCAATGCTGCCAGTGAATAATCACAAGTTTAAAACGAAAAGAGATAATGGATGCTTAGCCTGCTGGCTAGGCATCAATTTCGTGTTGCAGCTTTTCAATATCGTCTAAAATCCGCATAAATTTTTGTCCAAAGTCAGTGACTTCGTATTCGACTCTAGGTGGGATTTCGGGATAGTTAATTTTATTCAAAATCCCAAATTCAATGTTTTTCTTCAGGCATTGATTAAGCACTTTAGTGCTGAGCCCATCAACCGATTTAACCATCTCACCGGGACGATTAATGTTATTGGCTAGTAGCTGATACACAGTTAACGACCATTTGCAGCCGTAAATCGTTTCGACCATTCTGGCTGATTTTTCTGGGGCAGACTTTCGCGGAAATAATTTTTCTTTTGTATTCATCAATATGTACCTAAAAGTACCTATGGAACTAAATTGTACTTACTATTCAAGTGGATAGTTTCTCAATAAGCTTATCACACTTATTAGTAACTTAGGTGTCAACAAATGACAGCATTCACTCAAACAACAGCATTAATTATTGGCGGAACCAGTGGTATTGGTTTTGAAACGGCTAAGCAATTAATCTCCCAAGGCTGCGCCACAATTATTGTCGGCAACACCCCTCAAAAGCTCGACGCTGCCGTTGAGCAGTTATCAGTACTGGGCAAGGTCAGTGGTGTTCAAGCTAACTTATACAACGCACAAGATTTACAGCGCGTGGTTGATATGATTGATGCGCTGGACAGTAAAATAGATTATTTGGTTAATGCGGCAGGTTATTTCAATCCTAAGCCATTTTTAGAGCATCAACTGAGTGACTACGACATTTACATGGAGCTTAACAAAGCGATATTTGTGATTTCGCAAGCTGTGGCTAGAAACATGGTTAAGTTTGGCGGTGGCAGTATTGTTAATATTGGCTCTATGTGGGGCAAACAAGCCATTAAAGCGACTCCGTCGAGTGCTTACTCTATGGCAAAAGCCGGTTTACATGCACTGACTCAACATATGGCGATGGAATTAGCAGAGCATAATATCCGCGTAAATGCCGTGTCGCCAGCGGTAGTGATTACCCCAATTTATGAAGCCTTTATTGAGCCAAAAGATGTTGAAAGCGCATTGGCAGGCTTTAATGGATTCCACCCTATTGGCCGCATTGGTACGCCAGTTGATGTTGCAAACAGCGTAACGTTTTTATTGTCTCCACAAGCGGGCTGGGTGACTGGCGCAATTTGGGATGTTGATGGCGGCGTAATGGCAGGCCGTAATTAAGATCAACCGGCCCTAGTAAGCTCATTTTTGTAATGACTGTAAGCCCTTAAATTATTGATGATTTAAGGGCTTGTGTCTTTTTAATCTGATTTAAATCTATTTACTCTTTTGTTCTGGCTTGGCTGCACGTTAAGCTATGCATAATTCTGTAGTGTGAAATGTGCGAGTAACAAAATGAAGTTAGTTAAAATAGATAAAAGCCAATACCGTTCAGTTAACAATCAGGTGCAGATTGGCTTAGTGGTTACTCTGGCCATTTTGTCGTTAGTGTTTGGTCAGTTGATGATTTATTTCTTTGGCGTTAAGCCGTTACCTGGCGCAGAGTCTTCGGGGAATTTTCATCTTAATTTTACTGGCGTCATTTTAGCGTTAATGGTTTGCAGTTTATTGATCCGCAACCTACGCGAAAAACCCAAGTTTTATGAAGTGTATTACGTGTGGCAACTTAAACAGCTGCAAAACAAAATTTTCCGTAAACTCAAAGCAGTGCAACAAGCGGCCAAAGACAATAACCGTGACGCCTTAGTGATATTGAGTTTTTATTATCAAAGTTTGGCGATAGTTTACGAGCTAGATAACAACACCTTAACCATGTCTAACGTCAATAATGAGCTCGATAAATTACAGCAAGCGATTGAAGCTGGCGGTTTTACTATCGATACCGACGAATTTACTCCCGAGATGCTACAAGCCTTTTAGCCCGATTTTTCACTCTTCAAATAAGGAGCCATGATGTCAATATTGGCTGATATTCCTTTTTCGCTACTCGAACTTGCGCCAATGCGCGAAGATTCCACCATCACCGATACCTTAAAAGACAGTTTAGGTTATGCCCAGCATGCAGAAAGTCTGGGAATTAATCGTTTTTGGTTAGCCGAACATCACAATATGCCAGGCATTATTTGCTCGGCAACATCAATTTTGATTGGTTATATTGCGGGTGGCACTAAGCGCATTCGAGTGGGCGCGGGTGGCATTATGCTGCCTAATCATGCGCCGCTGGTGGTGGCAGAGCAATTTGGTACTTTAGCCAGTTTGTATCCAGACCGGATTGATTTAGGCCTAGGCCGAGCGCCGGGCAGTGACCCGGTAACCAGCTTAGCGCTTAATCGTGATACTCAGCGGGCAGAGCATTTCCCCAATGAGGTCAGTGAGCTGCAATCATTACTCGGCCCACGTGAAGCGCGCCAAATTGGGCAAGCTAAAGCGGTAAGGGCTATTCCGGGCGAGAATACCAATGTACCGATTTGGTTACTCGGCTCAAGCTTGTTCAGTGCGCAACTCGCGGCGCAACGTGGTTTGCCGTATGTGTTTGCGGGCCATTTTGCGCCACGCTTTTTATCAGAAGCCATTGCGCTATATCGCCGTGAATTTACCCCGTCGGCAGTGCTTGCTAAACCTTATGTGATGGTTGGCTTACCGTTAGTGGCAGCGCCTACCGATGCCGAAGCGCAGTTCCTAAGCACCACATCAAAACAACGTATTTTAGCGCTTATTCGCGGCCAGGAAATGTGGCTTAAACCGCCTATCGACAGCATGGATGGGTTGTGGAGCGAGCAAGAAAAAAGCTATGTCGATAGTTTCTTAAGCTTATCTATTTGCGGCGGCCCTGCGACCATTAAACATCGTTTAGAAGTGTTTGTTGAGCAGCTTGGCGTAGATGAAGTGATGTTTACTAACGATTTATACCGCAACGAGCACCGCTTGCGCGCACTCGATATTTTAATGAGTATTAAGGCGTAGTTACAACTCTCTAGGTATCCAACAACAAAAAACCAAGACTCGCGTCTTGGTTTTTTTTGGCTAAACACACCTTACGCAGTAATTTTTTGCGTTAAATCGCTTGGCCATTAACGGTTAATTTCACATCAATGTTGCCACGTACTGCGTTTGAATAGGGGCAAACTTGGTGTGCTGTTTTAACCAGTTTTTCTGCTGCTTCCTGGTCTAAATCAAGTTCAACAGCAAGGGCGACTGTAAGTGCAAATCCGCCATTATCGTTAGGGCCAATACCTACTGTTGCTGTGGTTGGTGCCGCTTTGATGGCCACTTTCCCTTGGGTCGCGACGTGCAATATCGCGTTTGAGAAGCATGCAGCATAACCTGCGGCAAATAATTGTTCTGGGTTAGTAAACTCGCCGCTGCCGCCCATTTCTTTTGGGTAGCTTAATTGTAAGTCGACTTTTTTGTCGTCGGTAGAAACTTGACCATTACGGCCGGCTAATGCTGTTGCTGAAGTGGTGTATAACGTTGACATAATAAACCTCGTGTATAAGTAAACTATTTTAAGTTAGGAATGATTTAAGTTGCGCGCAATATAATTGTGTTCACTATAACTAAGCGAAAATTAAAACGCAACTACATTGTGCGCAATTTATTTTTTAGCCAGTTCGTTTCACGTTAAAAAGCCGCGTATGAACAGACATTATTTGAAAATCGTTTACGGGTGCAGGCAAGGCGGGGTTGTCATGATTTTGTCACTGTTATGTCATCGTTTACTTTCACAATAGGCGCTTATTAGACCTCTTTGGCTATGACTGACATAGCCGCATGTGAATAGTAAAAATAAGGATTTGTTTATGAAACGGTTTGTCACTCGTCGTGATTTTCTAGCTATGTCGGCCAAGGGCGTTGGTGCTGTTGTCGTGTCTTACGGTTTAATGGGTTGTAATAGTGATGACGACGATGTTATTTCAGGTCAGTTTTTACAAGGTGTTGCCAGTGGTGATCCAGCCACAGATGCCGTGATCTTATGGACGCGAGTCACCCCAGATACGCCAGGCGATATAACGGTGTCATGGGAAGTGGCGACAGACAGTGACTTTACTGATTTGGTCACAAATGGCAAAACCGTTACTAATGATAGCCGCGACTATACCGTTAAAATTGATGCCGTGGGATTAGTGGCCGGCCAACAATATTTTTATCGCTTTAACGCGGGCGAAAACGTATCGGAGGTGGGGCAAACTCGCACTTTACCACAGGGCAGTGTTGATTCGGTTAAGCTTGCGGTGATGTCGTGCGCCAATTTCCCTGCGGGTTATTTTAATGTGTACGAAATGGCTGCTCAGCAAGATGATTTAGATGCCGTGGTGCATTTAGGAGATTACTTGTATGAGTATGCTCGTGGTGAATATGCCAGCGAAAATGCTGCCGCATTAGGGCGTGAAGTTTTACCTGAGGGTGAACTGTTTTTGTTAGCCGATTATCGTACTCGATATAGCCAATACCGAAGTGATGCCAGTTTACAAAAACTGCATGCTAAAGTGCCGTTTATTACGGTGTGGGATGACCATGAGGTCGCCAATGATACCTGGAAAGACGGCGCTGAAAATCATAACGACGGTGAAGGTGATTTTGACCAACGCAAAGCTGCTGCACTGCAAGCTTATTTTGAGTGGCTGCCAATCCGCCCCTGGAGTGAAGGTAATCATGAAGAAATCTACAGAAGTTTTAATTTCGGTAACTTGGTTGATTTGCACATGCTCGATACTCGTGTGCTGGGTCGCGACAAACAATTAGAATACGGCGATTACATTGACCCTGCCACCGGATCGTTTAACAGCGACACATTTTTGACTGCGGTCACCGACACCAACCGCACGCTACTAGGGCAAACACAACTATTGTGGCTACAGCAAACCTTGTTGCAGTCTACTGCTAAATGGCAGGTATTAGGACAACAGGTGTTAATGGGTAAAATGTTAATGCCAGCCGCCATTGCAACTCAGCAAATGAGTATTCCACAATTTGCTGAACTTGCCGGAATAGCCCAATTGGCAGGGCGAGCACAAGCTGGGGACAGCACATTAACGGCAGAACAACTGGCGTACTTACAAGCTAATCAAGACAAGTTGACCCCAGAGGTGATGGTATTATTACAATTGCCATCTATTCCGTACAATTTAGACGCGTGGGACGGTTACGCCTACGAGCGTGAAGTGATTTACGCGACCGCCAAATCGTTAAATCATAATTTAGTGGTAATTGCGGGCGACACCCATAATGCCTGGGCAAGTGAGTTAACAGACACCAACGGAAGTGTCGTGGGTGTTGAATTTGCTACCAGCTCAGTATCGTCACCTGGGCTTGAGTATTACTTAGGTTTGTCTGATGCTGAGATGCCTGCAACCGAAGCGGCTATCGTGGGCTTAATTAGCGACCTTAAATACGCTAACTTAAAAGATCGCGGTTATTTATTATTGACTTTCACAGCAGATGCAGTAAGCAGTGATTGGCAATACGTAGATACCATTTTAGACAAAAGCTTTACGAGTTTAGATGCGCGTAATTACAGCGCAACGAGTGCCGTGGGTAATCCACAAATAGTGGTAAGTCAGTTTTTGGGTTAACCAAAACAATTCAGCCACCTTAATGGTGGCTTAATTGTTTGCTGTAAATGGTCGATCGACTGTCGATTAATCTATCGTCAGGACGACAATTTTTAATGGGTGATTATCATCAAATGCAGGGAAGTCTTGATGGCAGTCTAACCACTGTGTAGCAGTGACTTTACGCCCCTGTTTTTCAACGCAGCGCACCAGGCTGTCGTACCATGCCTGGCGTTCAACTTTGGCGACATTATTACAACACACAATTTTACCACCTGCTTTAGTGGTGAGCACTGCAGGTTTAAATAAACCCTGGTAATCATTCACTAAATCGACAATGCCAAAAGCGCTTTTAGCGAAGCGTGGTGGGTCTAAAAACACTAAATCAAATTGCATTGCTCGCAGTTTTGGGAATTTAGGCAGTTTTTGATTACGACGTCCGCCAACGGGTAAACCCGCTAATTGACGCAGCGCCGGAAACGCATCGCTTTGCACAAATTCACACACATCTGTGACCTTGTTTAACTCGGCATTTTTTAGCCCAGCTTCAAGTGCAAATGATGAAAAATCGACATTCATCACTTTACGCGCGCCGCCCATGGCTGCGGCAATACCAATGCCGCAAGTGTACGAAAACAGGTTAAGCACGGTTTTACCATTACTGTTGTCGCAGACATATTCACGACCAATGCGCATGTCTAAAAACAACAGCGGGTCTTGACCTTCGTGGCGTAGCTTAGAGGTAAATAGAATGCCGTTTTCACGGATAACTTGTTCGGTTTGGGCGTAATCCTGGGCTTCGTTTACGCCAGCGTTGGCGACTCGTGAGTGGCTGCCTGAGCGATCGTTGTAAACGATATGAAAGTCAGCATGAGCGGTCAGCACACTTGAAATCTCTGCCAGTTGCTCGTCTGATAATGTCTGGTGAAATGTTTGGATTAACCACGCATCGCCGTAACGGTCAATATTAAGGCCATTTTCGCCTTCTACAGTGCCATGAAATACCCGATAACAATCGGTGTTATGTTGCTTAGCGTGCTCAAAAAAGGCAGCGCGTTTCGCTAACGCATCAGTTAAAACAGCTTGAATAGACATGGACACTCGATAATGGCGGGGCAATTTGCGCGGAGTATAGCAAACAATCACCTCGAATGTGGTAGCGAGATTATCGATAAAGCTTCACTTTATTCGGGGAGATATACCTTAAAGGTTTTGTCGGCAATAATTTTGCCATTAAGCATAAGCGTCATTCGCCAGTTACCGAGCTTATTACTCACGGGCGCCCAAATGCAATCACCCAAGTAAAAGCGCCAATCGTTTTCTTTAATATAAACCGTCCCATCAAACGGTGGTCGAATATGACCATCGTCATCAGGAATATCAGGATGATATATGCAGTAGGTTAATACTTGGTTTTTGGCTTTTTTGATCCGAGCAATAAAGCCAAACTCTGTATCGATCACGGCGGGAACGTGAACTGTTGCCTCTAAAAAACGTGGCAAGTCATCGCTCTGGTTGTCCCACTGGCTGAATATACCGCTATAAACAATGCTGACGTCGGCTTTTAGCTTACTCAAATCAGATTAACCTTTGCTGTGCTCTTTTAGGTACTTAATCGCTGCTTGCAGAGCAAAATCATAACCTTGTGCACCTAGCCCACAAATAACCCCTAGGGCTTTGTCTGAAAAATACGAATGGTGTCTAAAAGGCTCACGCGCATGCACATTGGATAAATGCACTTCAATAAACGGAATGGCAACGCCGAGTATCGCGTCACGCAGGGCTACACTGGTGTGGGTAAATGCGGCAGGATTGATGATAATAAACTGGGCATCGGTTGCATGAATCGCATCAATAAGCTGGTATTCAGCGTTCGATTGAATGTGCTCTAACGTAACACCAACCTGGTTTGCGGCATCGGTTAAATCGCTCACAATAGTAGCTAAGGTTTGATGGCCATAGTGACCCGGCTCGCGACGGCCAAGCAAATTTAGATTAGGGCCGTTAATCACTAAAACTTTGGCAGTGCTGCTCATGGGACTTCCTGTGTAGTGGGCGATAAGCGAATGAGTCCATTCTTACTGAAGATGCGCGCGTGGTAAACCTAAAAATGTTCATCTCACGGCTAAATATGCATTAATAGCCGGTTTTATTTTGACGCATAGCTTTGGTGGCGCCACGTTGCTTTTTGGTTTCTATTCGTCTTGTTTGGCTGCCTTTGGTCGCTTTGGTCGGTATGCGCTTCTTTTGTACTATGCCGACACTTTTTACCAGCTCAATAAATTGTTCTAACGCGGTTTGGCGATTAAAATCCTGGCTTCTTGATTGTTGACATTTAATGACAATTTTTCCGCTTTTAGTAATGCGGTGGTCAGCTTTAGCTAACAGCTTTTGTTGGTAAAATTCAGGCAATGACGATGACGCAATATCAAAGCTAAGCTGGGCCGCTGTTGATACTTTATTGACATTTTGGCCACCAGCGCCACTTGAGCGAACAAACTGCCATTCGACTTCGTTGTCTTGCAATATGACTCGTTGAGTAATTTGTATCATTCTGTTGAGGAAGTCCCCTTAAATTTATTCAATATCAGGTCATTATACCGTAATTGGGTATGTATTTCAGCGGTGGCCATTTATGAGTCTTAGCGTTGACTCGCCACGACACCAGTAAAACTCTGACTGTGCTCTGAGTTATTACATATTTAATGAAATCAATTGCAGAGTTTTGCTATCATGAGCGCCATTATTGCTTTACACGATAGCATCACCGTATAAAGCCTGTTCTATCGCCTGATGATCAGGCTGGAGTTAGCGTTATGTTGTGTCAAATCCCCGATATTACCAAGGGTGTCATTAGCTTATTTGTCAGTGGTCGCTTATCTGCGCCAGATTACCGTACCCGTTTACAGCCTGCTATTCGTGCCTATCGTAAAGATTGGGATCAGGTGTGTTTGTATATCGAAGCCGACGTATTGCTCGAAGGCTGGGACTTTGGTTCATTAACCGGCAGTGGTGAAGTGCAATTACCTGCTTTTGATGCGCTAGTGTTTGTTGGCGGCCCAGATTGGGTGGGTAATGCTGTACGTTTAATGGGACCATTTATGCAAGGTGAGGTAGCATGGTTTCCGTTATCGCAAAAACAAGATGCTATTGCGTGGATTGCTAAACGTTCAAAGTGTTAGTTTATGGTTTGCTGATACCGAAAAGGGTCAACAAATTCCGAATATTTATTAGAAAAGGATAGCTTATTTATGTCTTTATCAAAATTAGTTGCTGCTTCAAGCGCATTGTTATTAACCCTTAGTCTTACCGCTTGTGCACCTGAAGTCGGCAGCGATGCTTGGTGTAAGCAAATGAAAGAAAAAGAAAGTGGCGATTGGAGTGCAAATGAAGCCGCTGATTACGCAAAACACTGCGTATTTAAATAATATCGTTTAGGAGTGGGTGGTTGAGTCATACCGTTTTGCCTTTTATGGCTAACATAGCCAAATTATTGATTGCTTTAGTATTACTGCAATTTGTGGGTGCCAATTTAGGTGCGCATCAATTACACGCGGGTAACAGCAGCGAAGAGCAAAATAACCATCCACATCTTCAGTTTACTACCGAAGTGATAAGCCTCGTCGAGTGTGTCGATTGTATTTGTGCACTTGACGGTTCATTGCTGCATTCGGTAAATGATGATCATCAGCATGCTGACAATGTTACCGATGTTGAGCAAGTTGATGTCTGTTTAGATTGTCAGTGTCATGGTGGTCATGTGGCACTTGCTAAGCTTAACGATAATGTTGTTAGTGAACATTTTCATGACCTTTTTACCGATACCAAACTTAACTATTTACCTCCTGAGTCTTTCCCTACTTATCGCCCTCCTATCGTTTAATCCCTTTAAAACACGTTTTTACTGTTTAGCTTCACCTCTATATTCGCTGTTATTGTGCTAATGAATGCTTTTTTGCATTCCATTATGGCGTGATATCTCGCTTGAATGACGGTGGCTAAGCCTATTTCCGTTGATATTTATTGTCGACGGTCTCGATTGTTTTTAGGATTAACCATGAAAATCAAATCAGTCCCAGCACTACCTTTATTGGCAGCATTAAATGCCAACGCTATGTTGAGCCATTTAGTGAATCATTTTGTGAGTCATGCTCAGTTAAATGTTGCGCCAAGCATTCGAAAATATGACCGCACTAACTCCAGCGTTTCGCGGGCATTATTGTTCAGTGCAGCGCTATTGTTATCATTATTTGCACTGTCTAGTTCGCCTGTGCAAGCCAGCAGTGAATCAACAGAGGCGGCTCATCAAGAGTCGTTGTTAACCTTAAGTGCAGAACAGCGCCAACTCGCGGGAGTGGAAGTGGCACAGTTAAGTGCGACCGCGTTTAATTTACAGGCTGTAGCCACCGCTCAGCTGGTTGTAGATAAAGACAAAACTATCACCATAGCGCCGCAATTAGATATGCAGGTGCTTAAGCGTCATGTGGTGCCAGGGCAACAGGTGCAAAAAGGCCAACCATTATTGACTATCGGCGGGGCTGATATTGCCGCGGCGCAAGCCGATTACGTTAATGCTGCAACGGAGTGGGATCGCATAAAGCGCATGAGCCAAGGAACGATTAGTGCAAGTCAGCGGATGCAAACCGAAGTCAACGCAGAGCTTAAACGTGCCATTTTACAGTCGGTAATGATGTCCAAACAACAGATAGCCGAGCTAGCAACGTCGCCTAGTTCAATTGGCCAGTTTCAGTTATTGGCTCCCATAAATGGGCGGGTTCAGCAAGATATTGCCACATTAGGACAAGTGCTAACCGCGGGCACACCTTTGATGCAACTGACTGATGAATCGTATTTGTGGGTGGAGGCAGAACTGACGCCATTACAAGCAGATCAAGTCAATATGGGCACCGATGTTTTGGTGCGAGTGGGAAGCCGTACTCGAGAGGGTGTCATTATTGGACGTTCTCATGAAATTAACTCGCAAACCCGCACTGAGCAAGTATTAGTGCGTATGGCAAACCCTGGGCATGACTTACATGCTGGTGAGTTTGCTGAATTATACCTAGCAGCAAATCAAGGGGCAGAGCCGCTTGGGTTTATTGTGCCAGATGCGGCGTTAACACGCAGTGGTGACGGTGACTGGCAGGTGTTCATAGAACAAGATGGTGGATTTAGTGCAGTAGAAGTTTCTGTGGTGGAGCGTCAACGCGGACTGAGTTTTATTCGTGGTTTATCCCCACAAACTCGCGTTGTTGTATCAGGTGCGTTTTTCTTAGCATCTGAGCAAGCCAAATCTGGCTTTGATATCCATAACCACTAAGCGCTAAGGCATCATTATGTTATATAAATTAATTGAGATTGCCGTTGAAAAGCGGTTATTGGTGTTACTTGGATTACTGGCCACTGTGGTGGCATCGGTATTCATGTTACCAAAACTAAATTTAGATGCGTTTCCGGATGTCACTAATGTGCAGGTGACCATTAATACTGAAGCGGAAGGTTTGGCGGCAGAAGAGGTCGAGAAGCTGATTAGCTATCCTGTCGAATCGGCAATGTATGCATTACCGGCGGTGACCGAGGTGCGTTCATTATCGCGTACTGGTTTATCGTTAGTGACCGTGGTGTTTGCCGAAGGTACCGATATTTATTTTGCACGTCAGCAAGTGTTTGAACAACTGCAAGCTGCAAAAGAGTCGATTCCTGCGGGTGTCGGCACCCCTGAAATTGGCCCAAACACCTCAGGTTTAGGGCAAATTTATCAATACATTTTGCGGGCGGAACCCGAAACCAATATCAGTACATCTGAGCTGCGTAGCTTAAATGACTATTTAGTGAAGCTGATTTTAATGCCAGTGAGTGGCGTAACTGAAGTGCTGTCGTTTGGCGGCGAGGTGTTGCAATACCAAGTGCAAGTTGACCCTAATAAACTGCGCAGTTATGGCTTGTCTATGACCCAAGTTAGCCAAGCATTGGAAAGTAATAATCGTAATGCTGGTGGTTGGTTTATGGACCAAGGCCAAGAGCAATTAGTGGTTCGTGGTTATGGTTTGTTGCCCGCTGGCGACGCAGGTTTACAAGCCATTGCCGACATTCCGTTAACCGAAATCAATGGCACGCCAATACGAGTGGCCGACATTGCTAATGTGGCTTTCGGTCGCGAAATAAGAGTCGGTGCAGTGACCATGTCGCGTAGGCAAGTAGCGGCTAATGGCTCGTCGTCCGATGTACAAGCGCTGGGTGAAGTGGTTGCTGGCGTTGTGCTTAAACGCATGGGCGCCAATACCAAAGCCACTATTGATGACATCAATTCACGTATTAGTTTAATTGAGCAATCCTTGCCAAAAGGCGTGTCATTTGAGGTGTTTTACGACCAGGCGGATTTAGTCGATAAAGCGGTCACTACTGTGGTTGAAGCGCTATTGATGGCCTTTGGGTTTATCGTGATTATTTTGGCGTTGTTTCTGGTCAATATACGGGCGACATTGTTGGTATTACTGTCGATCCCAGTGTCGATCGGGATCGCGTTATTGATCATGTCTTACTACGGCATGTCGGCTAACTTAATGTCTTTAGGTGGTCTTGCTGTCGCGATCGGTATGCTAGTTGATGGTTCAGTGGTGATGGTCGAAAACATCTTTAAACATGTTAGCGGCGAAACTGGCACCAACCAATCTACTGAAGCTCATGTTGATAGTGATGTAGATAGCGATGTAGATAGTGAATCAGAATCTGCAACCCAAAGCATGGCGATTAGGATCATGCTGGCGGCAAAAGAGGTGTGCAGCCCTATCTTCTTTGCAACAGCGATTATCATCGTAGTATTTATGCCGTTATTTGCCCTAGAAGGTGTAGAGGGTAAATTATTTCAACCCATGGCCGTGAGTATTATTCTTGCCATGATGGCGGCATTAGTGGTGGCGTTATTTGCGGTGCCTGCATTGGCGGTATTTCTATTTAAACGCGGTATTGTGGTGCGTCAAAGCAAGATGTTGGCCCCCATTGACGCAGTCTATCGACGAGTACTGACACTGGTACTATCAAGCCCTAAATCGGTGATGTTAGCGGCAGTTGTTTTGTTTGCTGCAAGCATGCTGTTATTGCCAAAACTCGGTACCGAATTTGTGCCAGAATTAGAAGAGGGCACGATTAATTTACGGGTGACACTGGCGCCTACAGCCAGTTTGGCTACTTCGGTTAACGTTGCGCCTAAAATTGAAGCCATGCTGCTTGAGTTTCCCGAGGTGGAATATGCGTTAAGTCGAATAGGGGCACCAGAACTTGGCGGCGACCCTGAACCTGTGAGTAATATTGAAATATATATTGGTCTTAAGCCGATAGAGCAATGGACATCGGCAAGTGATCGCTTTGATCTACAGCGTTTGATGGAGCAACGGCTTTCGATATTTCCAGGATTGTTGTTAACGTTTTCACAACCGATAGCGACTCGAGTCGATGAGTTGTTATCGGGCGTTAAAGCGCAGTTAGCGATTAAGATATTTGGTCCAGATTTAAGCATCTTGTCGGAAAAAGGTCAGGTGTTAACCGATTTAGTCGCTGCCATTCCTGGCGCGGTTGATGTGTCGCTAGAACAAGTCAGCGGTGAAGCTCAGTTAGTGGTGCGGCCTAAACGTGAAGTACTCGCTCGCTATGGTATTAGCGTCGATGAAGTCATGAGTTTAGTCACTCAAGGTATTGGTGGTGCCAGTGCTGGCCAAGTGATTGATGGCAATGCCCGTTATGACATTAACCTGCGATTAGCGGCGCAATATCGTAATGCGCCAGATGCGATTGAAGATTTGCTACTCAGTGGTGCTAATGGCGCGATTGTGCGCTTGGGCGATCTTGCTGATGTGGTGATTGAAATGGCGCCGCCGAATATTCGTCGTGACGATGTACAGCGCCGAGTGGTGGTGCAAGCCAACGTATCGGGGCGGGACATGGGCTCGGTGGTCAACGATATTTATGCCATAGTGCCACAAGCTGACTTACCTGCTGGCTATACGGTTGTGGTGGGCGGCCAATATGAAAACCAGCAACGGGCGCAACAAAAGCTAATGTTGGTGGTGCCCATTTCTATCGCACTTATTGGTTTATTGTTGTATTTCTCGTTTGGGTCACTCAAACAGGTGGCATTGATTATGGCTAACGTGCCATTAGCATTAATCGGCGGCGTAGTGGCCTTATATGCCACTGGCACCTATTTGTCGGTGCCCAGTTCAATCGGCTTTATCACCTTGTTTGGTGTTGCTGTGTTGAATGGTGTGGTGCTGGTGGACTCGATTAACCAGCGCAGACAATCATCAGATGAAAGTCTGTACGACAGTGTTTATCAAGGTACGGTAGGGCGGTTACGTCCGGTGTTAATGACAGCACTCACCTCTGCATTGGGGCTGATACCTATCTTGTTATCATCTGGTGTGGGCAGTGAAATTCAACAACCATTAGCGGTGGTGATCATTGGCGGCTTGTTTAGCTCAACTGCTTTGACTTTACTGGTGTTGCCGACGGTTTATCAGTGGTTGTATCGAGATAAGTTATCATCGAAACAAAGCTAATTAGCTCAATAACATTTCAATCTAAAGCCTAGTCATCTGATTAGGCTTTTTCATTTTTATTCTTAAATTGCTTAAAAATAAACCTTGCTTATTTAGGATTACAGTTGTAATTTAAATAAATGGATTACATCTGTAATCCATTCGTCACCTAACAAGTTCTAACAACAAATGAGCGATATAGCATGAAAGAAATCAGTAATAGTGAATTAGTCGTGTTGCAGCAGCTTTGGCTGCAGTCGCCATTGACCTCTAGTGAGATTGTGGATGCCTTAGAGCATAGTCACGATATGCATGAAAAAACGGTTAAAACCTTGCTGAATCGCTTAGTTAAAAAACAAGCTGTGAGCTTTGAAAAACAAGGTCGGGTTTACCATTACTCACCATTAATTGCCGAGCAAGAATATACGCTGAAAGAATCGGTGTCGTTTGTTGAGCGTATGTTTGCAGGTAAATTAACCCCATTGGTGGCTGGTTTTGCGCAAAAAAATAAGTTGTCTGCTGACGATGTTGCTGAACTGCAAACCTTACTTGATGACTGGAAAAAGGAGCAAAAGTGATGATTAATTGGTTTATGGAACAAACCATTTCACTGAGTGTAGTGTGTATAGTGTTATTGGTTTCGCACCGCCTTTTACTGTCTAAACTAGGCGCACACTACACCTATTTTATGTGGATCATAGTGCCAGTTTTCGTGTTTGCTGACGTATTACAAATGCTATTGCCCTCGATTTTTAATGGATTTTCCAGCAATAACACGTCGATAATCATGCTGCAATACTACGTGTTTGCGACCGACACGGTTGCGTTGTCAGCAGGCTTATTTGACCTGTTATATCTGCCATATCTCTACGGTATCGTTATCACGTTTTTAGTCGCTAATATCGTGATGGAATACGGCTACCTGCAACGGTTAATCGAGCGTGGACGTCAGCTAGATATTCCTTCAGTAAAGCTTAACGTATTAGTCCATCCAGATATCGAATCACCAATGCTAGCAGGAGTGATTGCTCCGAGTATTTTAGTGCCAACGAGCTTTACATTACTCGATGAAAGCCAGCAGCAAGCCATTCTTCAACACGAGGTTTATCATTATCAACGTGGTGATGTGTGGAGCAATATTTTGGCTTATGGTTTGACGGTGCTGTTTTGGTTTAATCCATTGATGTGGTTGGCATACCGTCGATTTAGACACGATCAAGAATTGTCTTGTGATGCGCAAGTGACAGCCCACATGGAAGCCCATTCTAAAATTGCCTATAGCAACACGTTATTGGCCTATTCACAACATGCACCATTAAGCATGTTACACACCCATTATGGGGACAAAACTATCTTAAAAGAGAGGATTTTACAGATGAAAAAACAACATGGAAAAAGCACCTTAGTATTGATTGGTATGACATTGGCTATCGGTGTTGGTGCCTTTATGTTTAATCAACAAGCCCATGCCGGTGGCCAAGTGAATATTGCCAATACAACGAGCGACATGGCGTTACCCGTCATTAGAATTGAGCCTACTTATCCGGTTAATGCTGCTAAAGAAGGGGTAAATGGTTACGTACAAATGTCGTTTGATATTAACCCAGCAGGCAGTATAGCTAATGTGAATGTGATTAAGGCTTCACCTAAAGGGGTGTTTGATACTTCGGCTGTTGAAGCCCTTAAGCAATGGAAGTATCAACCTTCTGCAACTGGGTTTAAAGGCCTACAAGTACAGTTAGATTATGTGATCCATCAACCTGAGAAATCAGTCGAGAGAATCACGGTAAAATAACAAATAACAAAGATACTGAAAATGATTCAATGCCTCATTGCTATGGGGCATTGAATCATTTTTATAAATCAGGCTTTTTAGGTTGTAAGTTTAACTTCAATTTATTCGCCAACGGTTCAATGGCTGCTCCTTGAACAATGACCGAAATCAGCACGATGAAAAACACCATGTGGATCATTTCTCGTGAGCCTTCAACTCCAGCGGCGGCTGGGATAAGTGCAAATACAATCGGTGTCGCCCCTTTCAATCCAATCATTGATACAAACAAGCGTTTACGCCAACTTGCTTGCCTAAAAGGTAAGTAACATAACTGCACCGCTAATGGCCTAGCGACCATAATAAGCAGTACTGCGGGCAATAATGAGATAGTAAATACCGGCATTAATTGTTGAGGGAATATCTGTAAGCCTAAGATAATAAACATTAATGACTGTGCTAACCAGGATATACCATTAAAGAAATGCTTACTGACTTCAGCCCCTTTCTTTAAATAGTTACCAATAATGACCCCAGCAATGTACACCGCAATTAACTCGTTACCGCCTAAAATTTCAGTGCTGGAAACGGTAATAGCAAATGTCGCCAGGATAAACACCGGGATAAGTCCAAATTCTGGCAGTTTGATATTGTTTAGTGCCCAAACCGACAATTTACCCATTAATAAGCCGATGACCGCGCCGACACCAATTTGTTGCCCTAAGCTTGTGGCGATAGATAACGCCGTTGGCGCGCCGTTAGCGCTATTGATAATAAAGTCGGTGAGCATGATAACCATGAGCAGGGCGATGGGGTCGTTTGTGGCCGATTCGAATTCTAAAATAGTGCCAGTGCCTTGTTTTAACTTAAGCTTTTTAGATTCTAAAATTGAAAATACCGCCGCCGCATCGGTTGATGACACTACTGCAGCAAACAGCATGCAAGTAATGAGATTAAAATCGAGTAACGCATTCAATATAAAGCCAAAAATAACGGTTGTGAGAATAACGCCAGCGCTCGACAACATGCCGCCTTCTTTCCAGGCAAAGTGAATGTGTTTCATTGGCGTATTGAGGCCGCCCACAAACACAATGGTGTTGAGTGCAACGGTACCTATTGCCGATGTGAGTTGAAGATTGTCGTAAACAAAACCAAATTCACCATTACCAAAAGCCAGGCCAACGCCCATAAAAATCAATAATGACGGTAAGCCCAGTGTTTTCGATGGGTGATGGAGTAAAATGCCGATAGCAATAAGGATTGATATTCCTAATATAATAATATCTGGTGGCATATTGGCACTCCATAGGCAAGTAAGGCTGTATATTATGGCTATTTTAGCATTAAATTAGCCTAAACTGGTTTTATGAGCATTTATTAATATTTATTCATACCTTGTCAGTGAGTTGCTGTTTAACTTAATTAAGAGTTTTGTGAATATAACCGCTGATGTTCTCTGTGGATTTTTAACGTATTCTGCTAGTGATATTGACTCATAAACAACTTATTTAGCAACCTAATCGAACAAGCGGGTCAATTAAGTCTCGTAGTCAAAAACTCACTTATAGAGATTAACATTTTTATTACATTTTTTCGGTGCTAATATATTGTATGAGCATTATTTTACAGGCTTAACATGGCCATATTAATCAGTATTTGGGGCATTAGCATCTGTTGTTTCGGATTGTTTATGCTCCTTAAACCAGTCGCATTTGCTGATGCGATTATTGTCTTTAGTCGCAAACGCTACTTCCATTATTTTGAAATCCTCTCGCGCTTAGCTATTGGTGCAGTCTTGTTATTAGACGCACACAACACTGCGTACCCACTTGTATTTGAGTTTATTGGTAACCTGTTGTTTATAGTTGCTATTGTGTTAGTTTTTATGACAGAAAAACACCATAAAAAATTTGCCGTAACGGCCGCAAAACATTGCGTAAGCTGGTTTAAGCCAGCAGGGCTCGTCGCCTTAGTATTTGGTTTATGGGTTCTTTACGCAGCTGTGATGTGAACCGTTTTGTGTTGCCAATATTCAAGTAACGTTATTATTTTGTCTTTTTTGTTAAGATTTTATTCAGCCATAAATCCCTTCTAAGCCGCATGTTCATTGGATTTGCATATTTCTGCAATGTTATTGAAATGTTACTGTCATTTTTGCGCAGTCTTTTTGTCATTTTTGCACGTTAGCTTGTCATCCAGCCAACTAACTCACACGCTTACGTCCGTCTTCGGAGATGACAATGGAACTGAAAAATATTTTTAAACTGACTGCTCTTTCTACAGCGCTTGCTGCCACGCTAGGTCTAGCGGGTTGTGGTGGTGATATCAATATCAGCACTGGAAATGAAACCACAACACCTACCACACCGACTGCGCCAACAACACCAACCCAGAGTGCTCAAGAATTATCTTATAGCGGCTTTGCGACAAAAAGCGCGACAACGGTTGATGGTAAAGAAGTTTGGGTATTAAAAGGCACACTCGCGCCTTCTACAGCAGCCTCAACCATTAGCACTGGCGGCCAAGATGGCGACAAAATTGTGTTAGGTAACGACGTGGTATGGCAATTAGACGGCGCAGTTGTTGCGGGTGGCGACAATGCAAACTCAGTTGAATTATCGATTTTACCTGGCACTAAACTATTAGGTGGCAGCGACTCATATTTAGTGATTAGCCGTGGTTCAAAAATCATGGCCGAAGGCACCGCCACTGCACCTATCGTGTTTACCTCGGTTGAAGCAGGTTTAGGTGAAGAGGGCGAGGCTGGTCAATGGGGCGGCTTAGTATTATTGGGTAATGCACCAGTGAATACCTGTCCAGATTTAACCAATTGTGCGGCATCATTTGAAGTGGGCAATCACAGTTACGGCGGTGATGACACCGAAGATAACTCTGGTTCAATCAAATCTGTACGCATCGAATTTGGTGGATTTAAAATCAATGATACCCAGGAAATGAATGGCATCAGCTTTGCGGGTGTCGGTGCGGGTACTGAAGTTGATCACGTACAAGTTCACATGAATAACGATGACGGCCTTGAGTTTTGGGGCGGTAATGTATCGGTTTCTAATGTGGTACTGACCGAAAACTTTGATGACTCGTTAGATTGGACCAACGGTTGGCAAGGTAGTGCACAGCACGTTTATATTCGTCTGGCAGATAATGCGTCTAACCGTGGTATTGAAGCAGACAGCAACAGCGATGCCGCAGCATCACCTATGTCGCAACCTGCATTAGCTAACATCACCATTCAAGTGGCTAACGGTACCAATAGCGGCGGTGACGATGCTGAAGGTATTTTATTCCGTAAAGGCACAGGCGCTCACGCTTATAACGTGTTAGTTAAAGGCGATGTAGATTCTGGTGAATGTTTAGAAGTGAACGACGATGCCACCGTTAACAATGCTAATACCGCTGAGTTAACCATGCAAAACAGCTTAATTGACTGTGTTGAACCCTTTAAAAATGCCAAAGTCGACGCTGCAGCTGGCACGACGTTGGCATTAGATGTTGAAGCCTGGTTTAACGGCCAGGATGGTAACCTAGTGGGTGCCTCTGATCTAACTGACTACATGCCTAATTCATCATCGGTTGCATTAACGGGCGGCAAAGCTGACTTAAGCAACGTTGATGCACGCTTGGATAACGCCAACTATATCGGTGCTTTTGATGGCACAAATGACTGGACAGCGGGTTGGACTACCGCCATTCATGACGATGTTGATACTACTCCTGCCGAGCTCCCTGTGATGACGTCTTGCCCTGTGGGTACAACGGCCTCTGACGCGGTAGCAGGTTTATATAAAGATTCATCTGTGACCTTAATCTGTACGCTTGAAGGCAACGTGTTAAGCAACACCACACTGCTTGCGGGCCAAAACGTAATGTACAAAATTGATGGCGGCGCAGTGCTTGTCGGTACCGATAAAGGCACATCAGCAACCCTTGCTATTCAAGCTGGTGCTAAGTTATTTGCTACTTCTAACAGCTATATTGCCGTAAGCCGTGGGTCTAAAATTATGGCTCAAGGTAGTGCTGACTATCCTATTGTGATGACGTCTGAAGAAGATGTGATTGCCGGTGCAACCGCTGACCGTGGTCAATGGGGTGGTTTGGTTATTTTAGGTAAAGGCTTAACTAACACATGCCCAGATAAAAACGCATGTGATGCTTCGTTTGAGGTCGGTGACTTCCCTTATGGTGGTAACGACAATGCCGATAACAGCGGCCAAATCAGCTACGTTGTTGTTAAGTATGCCGGCTTTAAAGTGAACGATACACAAGAAATGAACGGTATCTCGTTTGCAGCAGTGGGCAGTGGTACGCAAGTTGACCACATTCAAGTGCATGCTAATGGCGATGATGGCGTAGAGTTTTGGGGCGGTGCAGTTAACTTAAAATATGTTTACCTAACTGAAAACTTTGACGATTCATTAGATTGGACTAACGGTTGGACCGGTAAGGCACAGTTTGTGTACATCACCCATGAAGATGGCAACGCAAACCGTGGTATCGAAGCAGACAGCAATAGCTCAGGCGCAGCGGCAACACCGGTGTCAGCACCAAAGCTGGCTAACTTCACGATTTTACCGGGTGTTGATATGCCAAATGCTAGCGGCGACAACGGCGAAGGTATCTTACTGCGTGTCGGTACAGCAGGTGAGCTTTACAACATACTGGTACAAGGTCGTAAAGGCAGCACTGCAGAGACTGAATCAGGCGAGTGTTTAGAGCTTGACGGTTCGGTATCGAGTCTAGTGGATAACGTTAATGACGGTTCGCTAGTGATGACTCACTCAATCATTGATTGTAATGAGCCATTTAAAACCTCAGGTACTACCGCAATAAGCACAGAAACCTGGTTTATGGGCCAAGAAGGTAACTCAACTTCAGTGGTGAGCATTACCGATGGCATGCCAGCAACAAGCGATACAACGCTACTTGGTACAGGTAAGGACTTAAGCATTGATGACAGCTTCTTCGAATCAACCAACTTTATTGGTGCATTCGATGGCCAGACTGACTGGCGTCAAGGTTGGGCATTTGAGCCACAGTAATTCTTGATAATCTAAATCAGTGACCTATTAATAGCCGCTCGCAAGGGCGGCTATCTCTGAACCGCATACAGGATAGTATAAGTATGAAAACCAAGCCGAGTTTTACCGTTAATAAGTTAAGCCTTGCCATTCTCTCTGTGATTTCTGCGGCAACGTTATTAACAGCTACCCCCGTATACTCGCAAGAACCAGCGCCTGTTCGTGACCCTGGTGAAGTGATTCCAATTGAACCGATAGAAGTTATTTCAGTGACCGGGCGTTTACGCAGCTCAGCATCAGAAGCCACTGAAGAACGTCGTGAACAAATTGCTGTAGCCGATATTATGGGCTCAGAACAAATTTCAAGAACCGGTGACGGTGACGCAGCCGCCGCGCTGCGTCGTGTGACCGGTTTAACCCTTAAAGATGGCAAGTTTATTTATGTGCGTGGTTTAGGTGAGCGCTATTCAAGCACCTCATTAAACGGGGCTACCGTGCCCTCGCCAGACCCAACTCGCAATGTTGTGCCTTTAGATATGTTCCCTGCATCTATCATCGAATCTTTGTCGGTGCAAAAATCAGCGTCAGCTAATTCGCCTGCCGCATTTGGTGGCGGACATGTCGATATTCGCACTAAATCTATTCCGTCAGACTTCTTTTTTAAAGCCTCAGTGGGCGGCCGTTACAATACTAACGACTCAGACGACAGCTACACTTACAATGGCGGTGGCAATGATTGGACCGGCCAGGATGACGGCACCCGCAATATGCCGAGCACCATTAATGACACCATTAATCAATATGGTGGCATTAGCCCAATTGATATCGTAAGTGGCTCAAACGGGGCGATTAACTACCCTGCAGCACAAAAAATTAACCGCGACCTGGCCCTAGGCTTATATCGCGATATGACGATACAAAATCAAAGTACTGATCCTGCCGTGCGTGGCGACATTGCCATTGGCGATCGTTGGGACATTAGCGACGACATTATTTTTGGTGCTTTGTCGGCAGTGTCTTATAAAAAACAAGCCGAAAACTACACCAAACGTGAAGTTGAGTTAGACGGCGACAGCAGCCAGGTTCAAATTGAAAACCAAAAAGACACCGTGGGCACCGACTCGATTGTGCAAGTGTCGGGCATGCTTAACCTAGGATTAGAAATTGGCTACAACCACAAAATCGAAACCTTCACCACTTACCTGCAAGACACCTCAGATGATGTGTCGCTTGGGATTGAAGAAACCATCGATACTCTTGGTGAGCCAAATGCGTTGCAAGTTTATAATATCGATTATGAAGAGCGATCGCTGATCAGTAACCAAATTAAAGGCCATCATTTTATTGAAGATTTAAATGATGCCGAGTTTAACTGGAAGTATTCTGACGCCCGTTCTGAGCGTTATGCCCCTAATGAAGTGTCGTACACTTACAACGTGGTGTTAGACGACAACAACGAGCTTTTGTCGCGTAATCTTAATACTCAAGATGCGCCAAAATACGTTTATAGTCGCCTCAACGACGACAGCACGAACTACGGTTGGGATTTCAGCTACCCAATCAATCTCGATGATGCAATTGTTAAGCTTACCGCAGGCTATGAGTACTTTGAGCGCACCCGCGAAAGCTATGCCACGCGTTTAGGTTTAGATGTTGATTTAAGCCCAACCGACATCAACGGCAACATTTTAGCCGGTGATTTTGACGATATATTCTCAGACAGCAACATCAGCAACGACACGCTAGATTTAGAACTTAAAGATGCATCAACCGATACTGAAGATTACATTGCTGCCGAGAAAAACGATGCCGCATTTATCAGTATGGATATCGACTTTGACGATGTATGGCGCCTATATGCTGGTTTGCGTTACGAAGACTTTCGCCGTGTAACATTGCCAATCGATCCAGAGGGTGAGATTTCAGACGAAGGCGGCCGTTACGAATTAGCCGATTATGTGATTGCCGAAGACGGTTGGTTCCCATCGTTATCATTAACCTGGAAACAAACCGACACCACACAATGGCGTTTAGGTGCGAGTAAAACTATTGTGCGTCCAGACTTGCGTGAAGTCTCGCCGGTGCGCTTTCAAGATCCCGTTACCGGTTTTGATTTTTTCGGTAACCCAGAGTTAGAAAGTTCAGACATTCTAAACCTCGATTTACGTTGGGAGTACTACTCAGACTCGGGCAACAACTTCAGCGTGGGTGCATTTTATAAAGATGTCGATGCGCCGATTGAGCCGATTCAGCGTATTTCAGAAGCAGGCCGCCAGCTTAAGTTTTATAACGCCGAGTCGGGTTATATCTTCGGTGTCGAAACTGAGTTTTTGCAAGAACTTGAATTCCTCGGCAGTGATGGCAGCATTTGGGAAGACTTTTTTGTTGCCGGTAACTTAACGGTAGGGGACTCTGAGATTGATATCGCCCCTAACGGCGAAATCGACCCAACAAATCAAACTCGCCGAATGACAGGGCATTCACAATGGGTGGCTAACGTGCAATTGAGCTACGACTCATCAGACAGTTATCACAGTGCTACCTTGGTGTATAACGTGTTTGGTGAACGCATTGCTTATGGCGGACGTGGCGGCTTAGATGACGTATATGAAAAGCCATTTCATAGCCTGGACTTTACCTATACTTTCTTCCCAACAACCAGCACCACGGTGAAATTGAAAGCCCAAAATATTTTAGGTGAAACAACCGAGTACGAGCAGCAAGACTACCAAGTGTATGCAAAAGACCCTGGCACAGAATACACTTTACAGTTTAGCTATGAGTATTAATGTTCTAGTCAGTTAAGATTAAAACGAGTACTGGTTTTTAGTGGTTTTTACTCATCATTTCAATCACTAAAAACGTGCATGGCCACTTTCTTCGGAACAAAGAAAGTGGCCTTTTTTATTCCATTTACTGTCATGTGAGCGATTATCGCACGATATGTTTTATCAATCTTTTTCAACTCAATATTGTTAATATACCCAACATACCTCTACTTTTTGCCAGCGGCTGCTCGAGTAACTCATCATTATGTTTAAGCGTATTTCAGTTTTTTTCTATTTAATCTTAGCGTTATCAACCAGTGCTTGTGCGATGCCAACAGGCATGAGCCAGGCGGGCAGCATTACAGCGCCGTCTATTGACGAAGCAAGTGGATTAGCGGTATCACGGATTAATGACAATATATTGTGGGTGCACAACGACAGTGGTGATACGGCAAGGATTTTTGCTATCGATACCCAGGGGCAGCAATTAGCCACACTCAATATTACTGGTGTAAAGAATACCGATTGGGAAGATATCGCCTCGTTTGTTTATCAAGGCGAATCGTATTTATTGATCGCCGATGTGGGTGATAACCAGGCGAAACGATCGCAGTATCAGTTACATTTGATCAAAGAGCCCGATTTAAGCCTGCTCAATGGCCAAAAAAACCTGTCGGCCCAACCCGTTTGGAGCATGACATTTACTTACCCAGATGGGGCTCACGATTGTGAGTCAGTCGCGGTGGACAGTGTAAAGGGTAAAATACTGCTATTAACCAAACGCGATACGCTGCCAATATTATACGAGCTACCTTTAATGGCTCCGTCAGCACAAAGTGGCTCAAATAATTCACCTGCTCAAGTTATGAATAAACAAGCTAAAAGACTCGGTGAAATTGCACCTTTACCTACCGCAGTGCTCGATTATGTCAGTATTTATACCTGGGCAGGGTTTGCCGGAAAGCCCACCGCGATGGATATCTCTGCTGATGGGTTATCGGCGGTCGTTTTAACCTACACCCACGCGTTTTATTTTAGCCGCACTCAACCCGGTGATTGGTTAAGCTTGTTTTCAACAACGCCACTAGAGATTACTCTGCCAGCAATAAAGCAAGCTGAAGCGGTAGGATTTAGTCAAGATGGCCAGAGTATTTATATCACCTCAGAGATGATCCCTGCACCTGTGTATAAAATGGATTTGAACAGTGCTGGTACGCCGCAGTAGATAACGTTATTTGCAATGGCAATGGCAATGGCAATGGCAATGGCCAGATACAGATACAGATACAGGCAAGGGTATCGCTTAAAGCCATCCTCCTCGAGTGCTTATAACCCGGTTTTTAAGCGTTACTAGGAGAGTGCCAGCTCTTGCTTTGGTTTTTTCAGTCTGGCTATTGGGTTTGATATTGCTGCGTTGTTTCTTCAATAAGTTGCTGCCACTGTGGATATTCTACAAAACTTTGTTGTAAATCGCCCCATGGCGTTAGCGCCTCGGCCATTGACGGCGCTTTGTTTTGGCTGGCCTGGTATAAATAATAAAAGGCAGAGGCGCGGTAATTAGCGGCGCAATGCACTAGCACTGGTGCATCGCCATTTTGCTGCATCAGGCTATAAAACTGCGCTAGGTTTTCTTGTGTAGGGTTTTGCCAATCAACACTGATATTGTGATAGCTCATGCCCAGTTGAGTGACGATGTTCTGCTCATTGGGTAATGCATTTGGATTGTCGTTAGGGATAAGGTTTATCACGGTTTTAATACCCGCTTGAGCAAGTTGTTCAAATTGCTGCTCTGTGGGTAAACCCGAGGTCATCACTTGTGGGTTATTAAACTTAACCGCTTTAATGTCACCCAGTTTGCTGGTGTCGATATTCGTCGTACTTTCTGCACTATTCACTCCCACACTGTACACTCCCACGCTGAAAAACAAACAACACATTAATATGCTGGTGGACAGTAGGTTAAAACCTTGTGGTGTATTCATGTGGTTTCCTTGAGTTGATACGTGATAGCGTGTGATGAACTTTTGTTGTGTTCAAGTTAACCATATCATTGTTATGTTTGCAGATAAAAGTGACCTGCTTACAGTGACTGCTTGAGCAGGCCAAGCCTACCGTTATTTCGGTGATGTTGTAGAGCCAGAATCGAGCTCTATCTTTGTGCTCTGCGCCTATGGCTATTAACGTCTTTATGTATAGGCGGTGTAACGTTTAATCGCTTTACAACAATAAGATAGTAAATGTAGGATGATATTAATCAATACGTTAAGGGGCTGGCTTTACTGAGCAAGTTCTTCAATAAGCTTTTAGGGCTTCCAAGGATCAATTCTGTTATGGAGAAGATTAAAGGTATATGTTTTTTTGCCCTGACATTTTTTAGTTTTTTTGGTGTGGTTGTTTTCACCCCTGCGCTTGTTTATGAAGTTTTTCAAACGTCAGATTCAAAAATTGTCGAAGCTGAAGTGATAGAGTCTTATTTTGGATATGAAGAGCTTTTTGGTCGTGAAGCTTGCTCTTTAGAAGTTGAACTTAACATTTTATCGACCAACGAAAACGTCATTGTCAGAAATGCCAAGCCTGGTGATATTGCAATATGTAGCTCAAAGAAGAAGTTTGCAGCCAATTATCAGCCAGGAGAATTTACGATTGTTTTTTTATCAAAAAATGGGGAATATTACCTTGCTTTAGGTTCATACCTCGAAGCCATGACACCAGGAATATTTAGTATGGTATGGTTTATTTTTTTCTACTCATATATAAAAATATACCGTAAGAGTGCCTCACAAGTAAGCCCTAACTAAGCAGTTAAACAAGGACTAAAAACCGTGGGCTGTAGGCTTCGCTCTATTTTAACCCACTATTTTTTCGCTTAATGCGGCTTTAAATTTCTAAATGAGTATCAGTAATGTTTAAGCGTAGAATTTTACCAAAAGAATCGGATTTTCCGCTAGGTACTGAATTTTATATCTTTGAGTGGGATGTTCCATTGTCTAAAGAGCCTGATGAAAATGGTGAAACAGTTTCCTATTTTACTTGGTTTGGCTCTAAGAGGCAGGCCTATCCAATAGACCGGCTAAAAATTGATAATAATTGGCCTGCTGATTCATTTGAACATTGGCTTGAAATAGTAAAAGATTCATCTAAATAGGTGTTGTAGTGAAACAGAATTTAACAAAGCGTCGAAAAAACACGGTTTTGACTTTGGCGTTAAGCATTTTAACCAACAATCTCTCTCCGCTCAATTGGGCGTATATTCTAAGGATGGTTATGAGTAAATTTGCATTTGTTCTTTTCTTTTTAAGCTCAGCCGGTAATGCAGGGCGAGATCGTGAATGTTTTTTGAACAATTTGACGCACTATTTGACGTTAACATCTCGCTATGATCTTATACTCCCTTTTTTCGGGAGCACACCATGCATATTGACCACTTCAAAGAGAATTTC
>NZ_JCAYNV010000025.1:0-35758 GCF_059758055.1 Shewanella sp. MF05956
AATTCTCTTTGAAGTGGTCAATATGCATGGTGTGCTCCCGAAAAAAGGGAGTATAAGATCATAGCGAGATGTTAACGTCAAATAGTGCGTCAAATTGTTCAAAAAACATTCACGATCTCGCCCTGAGTTCCGTTCAGTTAATAAAAGCAGGTGCTATATCATCTATTGAGGGTTCAAAAGCTGATAACGGTTATATCGGTAAGCTGAGTAAGTTTATTCCAGCTTCACTAATGACAAAGATTTTAGAAAAGCATTTGTGCGAAATGCTTTATGATAAATATTTCAACACTTATGGTTTTCTAGTTAATTCAGAAAAAAACCTGCTCCCATCTGGAGCTGAAAGGCTAGGAGGCGAACAACTCGATTCAGATCCGACAATGTTTCGTTTGAATAAACTAAAAACAACTCAGTTAGCTGCATACAGGGGGAAATTAAATTTCATATGGACTACAATCGAAACACTGGTCGCCTCAATAACTTGGATTACTACTAACTCAATCGAGTTAACTCTTTTACTCACAGGAATCGTCGAGTTTATGAAGCGATTTAGAATATAGTCAGTCATTGTAGCAGGTCTGAAAACAGTTAGCTTGTTTTCATTCTTAGATAATATAGCTAACAATTTTATTGCCTCTTAACGAGGTGTTAGATTTATTTCCTGAAAAAGTAGAATTTGAGTATATGAATAAAAAAGCCTTAACTGCAATCATAACCATGGTATGTCTTAGCTCTTTGGTACCAATATCCTATATTTTAAATTTTGGACATTTAAAAATATCAGATAAGCCTGAAATATGGGGATCTTTTGGAGATTTTATTGGTGGCATGTTAAATCCTCTTTTAAGTTTTGCTGCATTTGTCAGTGTTCTAATTACGGTTTTTATGCAACAAGCTCAATTGAAGCAAAATGATAAGCAATTAGAAATGACAAGAACTGAACTTACACTTTCTACAGAGGAGTTGAAACGCAGTGCTGATGCGCAAAACGCACAAATAGATACTGCGAAATTACAGAACTTTGAATCAACATTTTTTAACTTGTTAAATCGATTTGAATCTCAGGTTGCTCATTTAATACGGGTTTATATTCAAGACGCTGTGGTAAAAAACTCAAACGTTCCAAGTAAATTTGAATTAGACAAAGATACAAGATATTGTGGTTTCGAGCACCTTAGATATGAACTATATAGATATCAAGAATATTATAGCTCTGAACAATATGGAGGGGAAAAACCTGAAAGATGTGATTCTAAAGAAGCGTATGATGGTATCTGTCATGGTTCTCATAGTATTATAATTTATTCGTATTTTATGCACTTTAAATTTCTTTTAGACTTTATAGAAGAAAGTGATATTTCTGATAAACGTAAATATTATCGCGTTTTATTTTCAGAACTAACTAATGGGGAGTTAATATTTGTATTTTACCAAGTTTTATATGGTGAAGATTTAATAGAGCTTAAAAATAAAATTGAACAATATAGTCTTTTTGAATATATTGGGTATAAAGGTTTAATTGATGACGGATTAGACCTAAGCAAATATGAGATGACTGCTTATGGTAGTAACAAAGCGATAAAAACAAATATGGAATATTACTTTAAAAAGAAATCTAATACATATGATCATTCCTCCAGTCAATAAGCAGCCTAACTTATTTGATTGCTTTGCGATTTATTTTGAAATTAAGTCCGTTGCTTGACGCTTTTAATTCTTTTAAAATATAGGGAGACAGTAAGTACCAGTATATTTCAGTCAAAAAACCAGTTAACCCTGTTTTATATATCACTTTCCTACAGCCATCAATGAAGTTAAATCGAAGAGACAATAATTCAGGTAAAGATGAGCAAGCGAGTATCCAAAACAGGGCGAAATTTCACTAAGTGAAACATTTCTGAGCGAGAGGCATGGATGTCATTGGTTTTGGTTAAGCCCGCATGGATGCTGATTTAAAACCAAGAGCCGGCGTCTCGCTGGATCATCTGCACATGAGGTTACTCTTTCGCGCCGATGAAATTTCATTGAGTTTTGCTTGCTGCAAATAGTAAAGCAACGATTTACGGTGTTATCCCCTTACCTGTTGCTGCCCAATATATTCCACCATATAAATGCGCTTGAAATAACACGTCTTGATAAACGGCATCGGTATGGCCAAGGGCGGTGTAAAATGCACGACCGCCATCGAATTCTTGATACCAAGCTATAGGATGAAATTCTCCCATGCCTTTGCCCTGCTTGGTTCCCCAGTCTGAATGAGTATCGTAACTACTTTCGTCAACCGACAAGATGTAATGCAGTTTTGGATTGCGCGCAACGGTAAAGTCGTACCATTCGTCAGTCCATAACAAACTGTCTGGCATCGATTCTAGACCTGGGAATTGACGTGACTCGACCTGTAATCTTGCGGTTTGAATTTCAGGATGGATCACAAACGTATGTCCGACAAGTTGTTGATACCATGGCCAATCGTATTCAGTATCTGTGGCGCTGTGTATGCCAACAAATCCTTTACCTTGCTGTATATAACGCTCAAAAGCGGCTTGTTCTGCATCATTTAACACATCACCAGTGGTGGCCAAAAACACCACTACATCTACTTTTTTGAGATAATCATCATTGAAATATCGACTTTCCTCATGCCAAACAACATTGAAAAAATGCTTGTCGCCAAGTTGTTGTATGGCTTTTACACCACTTAAAATCGACGGATGATGCCAGCCAGCGGTTTTACTAAACACCAATACATTAAATTGCTTTTTAGGCATGTGCTCGAACCCAGTTGCATGCAGCATTTGGCTAAAAAGCATCAAATATAAAGCACAGCTAAGCAATGCTGTCAGCAGTACTTTGTGTAAACCTGTGTATGTCATTGTGTTTCCTTATACAAATTTAATAAACATATTGGCAGTTAATCGGCCTGTTTGTTGACTCGAATCAATATCGGTTTCGACATTCACCAGGCTTGAATGCAATAACATCCCAGGAAATACGATTAATCGATTGGGTTTATAGTCGAGTGTTTTATAACATTCAAATTCACTGTGATTAACGCTGCAATAGCTTTTAGTGCTACTGCCATTAATACTGCGTTCATTAATGCTACTGCTATTTATACGACTTGGCGCTGAGAGGTTCATATCATTAACGACCTGATCGTATTCAGGCTTGCGCAGTTCGTTAATAAACTCGTAGCCCGTTCGTTTATGCCTGAAAAATCCAATGCCACCATGAGGTTTGTCATTCAAATAATGAATAACGGCAATCAAATTAGGTTGGTAAGTGTCAAAGTGTGGAATGGTTTGAATATCCGCCAACTCGTTAGCGGCAGTGGTGATGAGCGAAAAATAATTGTCGCATGGCGCAGGCGTTTGAGTCGCAGCAAAACCGTAGATTTTATAAATCGGCAGCATGAGCGGTTTTAAATAAGCCAGCACAATATCTTTGGTCATTGGGCTACGAATGCCTGGGTACTGGGTATGACCGTCGGCGCTAAATTTGGCCTGTTGCGCTATGTGCTGAGTTAATGCGCTAACATCCTCAATATAGTCATCGATGACGATTAAGGGTAATTGCCCCTCGCCAAGCATTTCTATATGAGGAGCAATATGGCGATTAATCTTAAACAAGGCTATTTGGCGATCGGCAGTAGTGATTAATAAAATCCACATGGTTAGGTAAGTTGTCGACCCGTCGCTTCACCCCAGTTTCAATACTGTCTAAAAATTTAGCCAGTTGATCATCGGGCATGTTATCGACAATAGGATGATAACTTTGAGGCATAAGCCCCTGACCTATCATGACTTGTAACCAAGATGACTCACCAAAAAGTTCTAGATCATTTTTATAAACTTGACCACTTTGATTAAACAAATCAATTCGTTGTTGCAAGCTGCTTGGAACTTCCATGTTTTTGCAATAACGCCAAAACTCACTGTCTGTTCGTTCTGTCACATGATAATGCAGCACGATAAAGTCACGAATATTATCGATTTCTGTGCGCATTTTTTGGTTAAAATTATCGACCACGCCAGCGTCCATCGCTTTAGTCGGCAGGTTTTGCATTAGCCGGACAATACTTTGCTGAATTAAATGAATACTGGTTGACTCTAGCGGCTCAATAAAACCACTTGCTAAGCCAACAGCAACGCAGTTTTTATTCCAGTGTTTACGTCGTGTGCCGGTTTGAAACTTAATCACCCGTGGCTCATTGATTAATTCACCTTCAATGTTGGCGAGTAACAAGGCTTTGGCTTGTTCATCGCTCATATATTGACTGCAAAATACTAAGCCATTGCCCATTCTGTTTTGCAATGGTATTTGCCATTGCCAGCCGCTATCGTGGGCAATCGAACGAGTATAAGGAACTAAGGGTTTGGTTTGTGTAGTCTGCACCGCAATCGCACTGTCGCAAGGCAGAATATGATTCCAGTTTTCATAACCTGTGTGCAGTGCTTGCTCAATCAATAAGCCTTTAAAGCCAGTGCAATCTATAAAAAGATCGCCTTCAATCACAGTGCCATCGGCTAAGGTAAGCGAATCAATAAAGCCATTTTGCTGATTAACATTAACCTTATCTATCATCCCCTCAATGCGCTCTGCCCCATGCTGTTCAGACAATTTACGTAAGAATTTGGCGTATAAGCCTGCGTCAGTATGGTAAGCATAGTTGCGGTCTTGATTTGCTAATACGGCAAACTTGCCTTCACGGCACGCTAGGTGTTCTGCACAATAATCCCCAATATCTTTGGCGATACCTTGCTGCATACCTTTAAGCCAAAAATGCTGAAAACCTGCCGCCCAACAGCCTTGACCAATGTAGCCAAACGAATGCAAATAGTCTTGAGACACATCTCGCCAATTCTCAAACGAAATGCCAAGTTTGAAGGTCGCGTTCGTCGCTGCCATAAATTCAGCTTCGTTAATTTTCAGCAAGTCATGAAAAATATGCAATGTCGGAATAGTCGCTTCACCGACACCCACGGTAGGGATCAGATCGGACTCGACGATAGTAACGGACAAGCTGTGGCCAAATAATTTAGAGAACGCTGCAGCGGCCATCCACCCTGCTGTGCCGCCACCTGCAATGACTACTTTTTTAATGTTATTATTGTGCATGAGTGCCTCGTTAACTTGCTTGGGCTAATTGTTGGTTCTTAAATTCAACGAGCTTTCTTATTTGCGCTTGCGAAGCGACGATCATATACAGTGATTCAACAAACCCTGCTTGATGTAACTCAAACATGGCGTCGTACGACAGTTTCGCCAGTTTATCTTCATCAATAGTATAAAAACCAATGAGTTGATGTTTCGATTGATCGTTTAGCTCAATGTCGAGTGTAACGAGTTCAAGTAACTCATGTTTTAGCACCAAGGCAACAAACAGCTCGTTTTGTTGCATACCATGGTGTAATGCTTCCAACATATTGGCAATACTGTCTAAATAGTCAGTTTGGCCGCCAAAAGGTAAAAACAGAGATTGTCCATGCTCAGTATTCACTCGTGGTGAATCCATATCAATGGTAACGACACGTTCTTTTACGGCCACACCATTATCGTTTTTTTGTTGAAAACCGATATAAAATGGTAAACGTCTTATTGATACTGGAATGTAGCTCGCGTTCCATTGCCCAGCCGATAGAAACAGGTTTTCTTCATTTTTAAAACCAAATAACACCACAGGACAAAATTGCCCTGTCTGAGGATCTTTTTGAAACAGAATAGGATAATGGGCCTGGACTGTTTTAAATTCGGCCACAAATGTAGGTGCATACCAAGTGCTGTCACCTAAACGTTCATTGCGTTGATTGTTTATTTTAATATGTTGATGGTCTTGGTTATTGAGTAATTCATGATTCGGCATAATATTCCCCACACTATTATTGTTATTAATGATTTCTATATTGGTGATAACCCATATTGAGCCATTTTTGTTAATAATGCTCTGTTAGTGGGCATTGCAGATAACAAGCGCTGTTGCTTTTGCTTGTTTATGTCTATGTGTTCAGCCAATGGTGTTAAGTATTTTGTAATATCATCAATATGGTTGATGCTAGTCTGTGAGTCACAAGTGTGAACAGGATCAGCGTTGTGTGAACGGTTCACATTTGCAGGTTGCTGCATTCCGTATAGCACATATTGATAACTGGATATTGGAAACAATGGGTTAGCATAATCAATATCATAATGACTTGGCGGTTGATGTTGCCACAGTAATAATAACGCGCTTAAGTTTGCAGGAATTGAGCTAGGATGACGATTGTTAATCCAGTATTCACTGTCATCACGTTTTGATAACACATAATGCAGTTTTAAAAAACTGATGATATGTTGCCAGTGTTGCAGCATTCGTTGATTAAATTGTTTTGCTACTATCGGCATAATATCTTGATTAAGTGGCATTTTTTCAGCAACCATGGTTGCAGATTGTTCAATTAAGGCTAATGCAGAGGCTTCAAGTGGCTCAATAAACCCTGCGGCCATACCGATAGCAACGCAGTTTTTATGCCAAAATGTTTGTCTGTACCCCGGAGTAAATGACAGTTTTTTAACACTTAACTGTTCAACTTGTTGGTTGGTGAGCGTTGAATTGTCGCGCAAATAAGCTTGTAGTCTTTGCAGCGCACTGGCATGGCTCAAATAGTCACTGGCATACACAAAACCAATACCACGACGCGATTGCAGACTAATGTCCCACACCCAGCCTACGTCTTGCGCAGTCGATACAGTGCTTGAATAAATCGGAGAATCCGCATGTTCATATGGTATTTGCACAGCTAAGGCTGAATCATTAAACAAAATATGCTTTTGGTTGTTGATCGCAATACCATAATGTTCACCAATTAATAGTGCTTTACTGCCGCTGCAATCAATGAATAGATCGCCTTTAACTTCTGTTAAAGAGTCGATGTTATTACTATCACTCGTTTTATCGATGACGACACTGGCTATGTCATGATTAACATGGTTATTCACTTTTACTACATTGGCAGAAATATATCTGACGCCTAGCTCATTACAGCAATGTTTTTTTAGCATTTCACTGAATTTTGCAGCATCTAAATGGTAGCCATAATTACTAATAAACTGGTATTGCGGCGTGGTTATCTGTTTAGGTGCTAATGAATGAGTCGCTAAGCTTTGTTGATAACAAAAGTTGTCACAAAAAGCTTGAGTCATATAATTGGTTTTGATGGCTGTAGTATAAGCACTCAATAATTGGGAGTCGCCATTGATACTGGGTAGTGAAAACGGGTGCAAATATCGATCATTTGACACGTTTGGATCAACACGCCATTGACGAAATTCAGACGCTTGCTTAAAACTGGCCTCGCATTGCGTCATAAATTCAGCTTCTTTAATGCCTATTTTACGCAAGGTTTCACGCATTGATGGCCAGGTACCCTCACCAACGCCAATCGTAGCAATATCGGGTGACTCAATTAAAGTGACGCAAACAGATGACTTTTGTAAAGGTGTATGTTGACGGTCATGTGCTGCAATAATAGCAGCAGTTAACCACCCAGCAGTACCACCGCCCACAATCACGATATTCATAGCATTTATTTGCATTAGCATACCTTTAATCGACAAAATATTATTTAAATCAGATGACTATTAATGATTTGAATAATATCTCTAGATAAAAATAAAGCGCGACAGGATGAATCCTGCCACGCTTTGGGGGGACGTTAGAATGTGTAACGAACACCAACACCGTATCGAGCACCGGTTTGAGTCAGTTTATACACAAGCTGTTCTGTACGACCGTACTCTTTAACTTGTTCTTCGGTAATGTTAATACCTTCAACAAATACAGTTAAACCTTCCACTTGCGGAATGTCATAACTAACATTGAAGTCAATTTGATAATATTCGTCAGTATAAACAGGTGCGGTTAAGTCACCATTTACACGTCGCTCGTTTAAGAAAGCATCACGCCAGTTATAAGCAACACGGGCTTGTAAACCATAATTATCATAAAAAAGTACCAAGTTAGCCGTATCACTTAAGCCTACTAGTGCTTCAGTATCGTTAAGCGAACTATCATCATATTTAAGATCTGAATTGACCAACGTGTAGTTAGCAATACCACCAAATCCAGATTCACCAAACAGGTGCTGTACGTTAAACTCGAAGCCATCGATAGTGTGTTCTTCATCACCATTGACAGGGACATTCAGATTAAATATCACACCGTCATCAGTTGCAGGATCACCCACAATAGTACCACCATCTAATTCGCCAGCGGCGTCAAAGTTAGGTTGCACATTTGGATCATCTGCATAGTTTTCAAAGATATAATTTCTTATCTGTAAATTTGATGCATTAGCTCCAAGTGCAGCAACCGCGGCATTAAATTTATCCCCACTCAGCGGGTTAGAGAGGTTAAAGATGTTTGACTCTTTTGTACCTGTGCGGATCCAATTTGATACGTCTTTTCTGAAGTAGCCGACAGAAGCATAACTGCCCTCTGCATAGTACCATTCAGTCGAAAAGTCATAGTTAATCGACTCAAGCGGTTCAAGTCCTGGGTTACCAGAATTACCTGAATAGCCACTTAAGCTACCGCCAGTATTAATAGATGTTCCACCCAATAAGTCATTGTAACTGGCGCGAGAAATCGTCTTGCTGGTAGCAGCACGCATCACGATATCATCTGTCACATTCAAATTGAAATTGAGGTTAGGCAAAAACACATCATAATCAGCACTTTGGCTTAAAGTTTCAATACCAGTAACACCTGTTACTGAGGTTGAAGTATCTTCTGTCCATTCAACGCGGCTGTAACCTGGTGCTGATGCCTGTGAAAACACATCCGTTTGCTCATAGCGTAAGCCAAAGTGAACACTAAACGGCATATCACCCATATCGCCTAAGTAGTTAATTTGAAAATAAGCAGCGGTAGTTTCTTCTTCTGTAAAACGATTCGTACCTTCGTTCCAATTGGTTGAGGCACAGAACTGGCCTTCCCCGTTAGGTCCTGCTGCTGCACCTGCTGCCGCTTTACAATCACCGTATAAACCATCTACGTTGGCGATTGGATCGGCAAATTCTGCAGCGTTAACTATTTCATCAAAATCTGCATAGAAAATACGGTTAAATAGGTCATAGTCAGCTTGAGTTGCAGTACCGTCAAAATTACCTGCCGATGCATCAAACTTGTCTAAAATAGTATCTTCAGTCCAGTTTACACCTGCAAAATCACCTACTTCTCCAACTCCGCCCCAATCAGGACGTTGAACTTGGGTATGTCGGTAGTGGTTGTTAACTTTATTCAGTGCGACACCAAAATCAATATTGGTGTCTTCATTTAAGAAGTACTTCCCTTTTACTTGAGTTTGATCAATTTCAGAGGTGTATTGGTCATTGGCAAACCAACTTCCAGATAAACGCATAGTCTGTGGATTAAAGTTTTCAATATCACCTGTTGCAATACCGGGCAAATCACCGGTTAAATCTAAACCTGTACGGGTACGAGTATAAGACGGTAATTGAATGTTGTTACGTGTTCCATGACGAGGATCCGTTGCTTTCATTTCTGCCACTGAACTGTGGTGATCAAGTTCTAGCGTTAAATCATCACTCAATTCCCACTTCAGGTTTAAACCTATTGAATCTGTGATTTGCTCATTACCCCATGCACCCACGGTTAATGAAGTATCGGCCAGATCGGCAGGGCTATTGATATCGTAAATTTCGGAATAAATTAACGGCACCGCATTTGGGCCATCAGTCCAAACAGATTCACTTCTGTCACCGGCATAGTTAAACCAAACTGACGCGTCGGTATGCTGTTCTTCTACTTTGTTTCTAAACGTTGTGTAGTCTACGGTTGCAGTAAAGTTATCAATTGGTCGATATTGAAATGTTAATTGACCATTCATACGTTCACGCTGACGTTCTTCAAAAACATAGCGTGGCTGTTGAGGATTAGAATATATTCCGCTTGTAGGGCGGTTAGTTCCACCTTCAGCTCCTGCTGGCACACCGCCCCAACCACCGTTGCTAGCATCACTTGCGCGATAACCTTGGTCTGCTAAAAATTGTTGCATCCCACTTTCGCGTTCTTGATAACTACCTGAAATAGCAATACCAATGGTATCGTCAGCAAATGTTTGCGAAAACAAACCACTCAGCTCGGGTGTTACACTGCCATTTCGTGATGATTTATCATCAATGGCCTTGCCGCCTAAAGTCGCTTTTGTGCCTGGATGGTCCAAAGGTTTAAGCGTACTTAAATCGATTGTTGCGCCAATACCGCCAGAGGTTATTGAAGCATCAGATGTTTTATACACCTTTACACCAGTGACACTTTCGGAGGCTACATTTGCAAAATCAAAAGTACGGTCACCTGTTGTATTAGGTAATTGCCTACCATTTAATGTGATTAAATTATTAGCCGCACCGAAACCACGAACGGTTACACGACTGCCTTCACCACCAGAACGGTCAATGGAAACACCGGTAATACGTTGCAGTGATTCGGCAAGGTTAGTATCAGGAAATTTACCAATATCTTCTGCTGAGATAGCATCAACAATACCGTCAGATTCACGCTTAAGATCCATCGCTCGTTCAAGACCACCACGAATACCCGTAACGGTAATCACTTCGACATCTACTTCTTCTGCATAGCTCGATGATGTAGCCATAGCGCCAAGAGCGGCTAAAATCGAGGTTGTTATTATTTTCTTGTTGAACATCTTTCTTCCCCTATCCTTTATTATTGCCATTCGGCAATGACTCTTTACTCGTTAAGCATTACCCCAAGTAATGACATTAACGAGATTCCTTTCCCCAAAAGAGTACAAATAAAGACTGCAATCGATTCCCCCCGGTCATTTCAACATAATTAAATGTTAAACTTAATCGATTCTTTACTCTTTTTTAACAAGCTGGGTGTTTATATTATTTTCAATACTGACAAAGCCATCTTATTGTCATATTGACCAATTCTTATTTTGGTAAAAAAAATTAATCTCTACACACTGATAACTTTATTCGTATGCTGTGATTGTTGAAATGCTTCCATTCCCGTCGTGAAATAGCTCAGTTTTCTTTACACATCGCAAGTGAGTTTGTCCTCCTGATAATGTTGAGTCATGGTAAAATAAAAACCATTTACCTTGATGGCAAACAATTGAATGATGGCTAGTCCATCCCAACACTGGATTCAATATAATGCCTTGATATGTAAAAGGTCCGTATGGGCTGTCCCCTATTGCATAAGCAATATTGTGGGTATCACCTGTTGAATATGAAAAGTAGTAGCGACCATTATATTTATGTACCCATGATGCTTCGAAGAAACGACGGTCAATATCAGCAACAGTAATGGGATTCCCAGAACCGTCTAAAATAACGATGTCTTGTACCTCTTCTGCAAATGACAACATATCATCGGATAATTTGGCCATTTTTGCTGGTAAAGCTGGCTGATTATCGTCTGGATAATGATCATTCAAACTAAATTGTCCTTGATGCCAATTTTGTAACTGGCCACCCCATAAACCGCCAAAGTATAAATAATAACTGCCATCATCATCCTCAAATACCGCAGGATCAATACTGAACGAATTAGCGATGTAATTTTCTTCGGCAACAAATGGGCCTGCGGGTGAATCACTACTGGCAACACCTATTCTAAAAATACCTTCCAGATCACGTGCGGGAAAATAAAAATAATACTTACCTGCTTTGTGCGCAGCATCTGGAGCCCAAAGTTGTTTACTCGCCCACTTAATATCTTCAAGAGCTAACGCAACACCATGATCTGTGACTTCATCAGTGTCATTGTCGATAGACAATACATGGTAATCGCACATCGCAAAGTGATCGCCCTGATCATTCATGCTGCTGTTATCGGTTTCTATATCATGTGATGGATAAATATAAATCTTACCTTCAAACACATGCGCAGAAGGATCTGCAGTATATATATTGGTTACAAGCGGCTGGTTTTTTGCTACGTATGAATGCGCTTTTTTGAGATCATCTAATTGTTTACGCTCAGCATCACTTAATTCATCGACACTCTTTAGATGGTCCTTCATGGCTTGAGCCATACATTCTCCTATTGTTACAGTCAGTGGTAATGTCACTTTTAATATTTATTTGTCTGCTAGCACCTGATTAAGCGAGCTCAGCCTGGATTTGTTTTACTTTTAGTTCAGTCAATTTATAGCGAGACACCACAACGAGACTTAATAAGGTACACACCACAGGAATACCAGCGAACGCGAGTAAAATACCTGACAATGCATGCTCAGTTTGTTGCTCATTAGGGACGTAATCAAAGCCTGATAATATCCAACCTGCTAATGCGCCACCAATGGCAAACCCAAATTTAATCGCCAATAAATGGCCTGAAAAAGTAATCGCGGTTAGTCGCTTACCGATTTTTTTAACCCCATAGTCAACCGTGTCAGCCACCATTGAAAACATAATCGGCGTAATAATCATGTGGGCAAAGTTGGCAATAAAATAGACTGTAAAAATCAAACCAATTTGATCCACATCAATGACATAAAACATGCTGTGCGAAATCACGACAACGACCAATGCGATGATAAAGAGATTTTTCTTTTCAAAGTATTTAGACAAAAAGTTAGTGGATATAGCACCTAATACTGAACCAATTGCCGCAAGGGTTAAAAAGTTAGACAATAATGACTCATCACCGACATAGTATTTAATGTAATGCGGCGCTACCGATGCCCTAATACCAATTAAAATTAAGGTCACTAAGCTGATAATGGCAATGACAAGCCATTGATCATTCTTAAATAAGCTAAAAAAATCGGTGAACAAACTGCGATAACTTTGCTTAGCTGGCATTGTTTGGGTTTCTTTGGTCATCTTAAAACACAACAAAAAACATGCTGCCGCTAAAGAACCCATAAATACCATTGCTAACGGATAACCGACTTGATCATTACCTTGACCAAAATAAGTTACCAATTTAGGTATTGCCCACACAATGATAACAAGAGCGCCCATGGCCATTGCAAAACGATAAGATTGAAGTGATGTACGCTCTTTTGGGTCGTTAACCATCACGGCACCTAACGCACCATAAGGAATATTAATGGCGGTGTAACAAGTCATTAAAACACCGTAGGTCACATAGGCATAAATAAGTTTGCCCGTGCTACCAAAATCAGGGGTGATAAACGCGATGCAGGCAAAAAATCCATAAGGTATTGCCAAAAATAGGATGTATGGACGGTAAGACCCCCAGCGAGTACGGGTTCTGTCAGCAATGCCGCCCATGACAGGATCAGTAAAACCGTCAAATAATCGTACCGCTAATAGCAAAGTCCCCGCTGCTGCTGCAGATAAACCATATACATCGGTATAAAAAATAAGCATGAAGTTGGCGACCATTTGAAAGACGATATTGCTGGCTGTGTCCCCAAGACCGTAGCCAAGCTTTTCTTTAATGGTCAGTTTATTATTAGTATTTTCCATTATCATTCCAATGAATTGTTATAGTCATAAACACTATATCAATTTAATATTTATGTAAATAGATTTGATGTAATTTTAATGGAATGTAAAAAAAGACAGCGAACGCAGTCTTTTAGTGGTGTGAATATGGGCATTATATTGTGAATTTAGGGGTATTAATATTCGAACGTAAAACCAAATTGAGTTAGTTTTTCATAAACATGCACATCAAATCGATACAATGATGCAGCTCTGTGAGCAACATTACGTTGCTTCTCATTACAGTCGATTAATAAATTCATCTTTAATATTTTTCGACGGAAATTGGGTTTGTCTAATGTCACACCAAGAATCGACTCATATAAATCTTGTAGTTGTAATAAGGTAAACTTTTCAGGCAACAAACTAAAACCAATCGGTTCATGTCTGACTTTGTATTTTAAATGATTAAGGCAACTCGCCAAAATATTACCGTGGTCAAACATCAGTTTAGGCACTTGTGTTACATCAAACCATTCACACTCTATGGCATTGGAACCGTGCGATAAATTGGTTTCGTCAAAACGGACCAGGGAATAAAATGCGATAGTAATAATTCGTCTGGCTGGATAACGGTCAACGTCACCGAAGGCACCAAGTTGATCTAAATATAAGTTTTCAACCCCTGCGGTGTTTTTAACTACCCGAGAAGCCGCAGTCTCAAGGTTTTCATCACTGCGAACCCAGTGACCGACTAAACCCCATTTATTGGTGGCTAAGCCTTTATTATATTTAACCAGTAAGACTTTAAGTTTGCCTTCATGGAGGGTAAAAATAAGATTATCAACGGTTAAGTTACTAATACAATCAGCTGGGATGGTTTCTTCATCAATAACTTCGTTTATAAAATTCACAGGTAAGATCCACTTTAAGATAACGAGCTTGGTTGTACATAGTCACTTTGAAGACTGCCGTTGAATAACGGTACGGCAATGAAAAGGTCATATTCAACAAATGTTGATAATCACTTTACTCACCAAAAACATAATTGTAAATGCATGAAACAAAATCAATTTATACTGTACATCACTGATGGATAATATAACAACAATGCTTATCATCGTTGCTACGCAGATGCGTTTTATCAAGCGGCACCACAAACGGATGTTTTAAGCGATTCATTGTGTGAATATTATCAATCAACAAACACTTATTATGTGAAGAAACGTTCATTGCTAGACAATTGATTTACTTGACTCTCTTTGAATAATTTCAAATTCGAGAATATGACGCAACTCACTGTTTTTTAACCCTGAAAAGTATTTGTCTTTATTTGAAGTAAATAAGCTAACAGCTAGCGTTGCCATTTCATCAATAGGCTGTCTTACCGTGGTGATATTTGGCCACACAACCGTTGCAAGGGTTGTATCATCAAAGCCGACAACCGATAAATCATTGGGCACATTAATGCCCTGGCTTTGTGCAATTGACATAACCGCGGCCGCCATATCGTCGTTAGCGGCAAAAATAGCACTGGGTTTATCGACTAGGGATAGCATTTTCTGCGCGGCGACCATACCTGACTGATAGGTAAAACATCCCTGCTCTATGTATTCTGGTGGGGTATTTATTTTGTTAGAACGCAGTGCATCCAAATAACCTTGGTAGCGTAAACGACTCACGCCTTGATTTGGATCGCCAATGATATGGCCTATCTTGCTGTGGCCTTGTTTGATTAACGTTTCAGTTAAATCAAAGGCGGCTTGATAATCGTCCATACATATATAAGGCGAAATAGTTAACTGGCTGTCAGGTGCGACTCTGACAAAAGGGACATTAGCTGCAAGTAAGCAATCAATAATTTCTTTTTGATCGCATACCGGTGGCAATAGAATCATGCCATCCACTTTTGTTTCGTTAATTAACTCATTAACTGATTGAAGTGTTTTATCAATATTTTTATCTGCTTCATCTACCACTAAATGAAAGCCATTTGAACGGCAGCATTTTAAGGCGCTTAATAAAAATTGGCTGACATAAGCATCACTAGGGTTGTCATACAACAATCCTAAAAAGTACGATTTATTACTGGCCAATCTTCGCGCCGACTCGTTAGGTCTATAGTGTAATTGCTCAACCACAGCTAACACTTTACTGCGTGTTTTATCGCTTACTTTAGGGTCTTGGTTTAATACTCGTGATACAGTCATCATAGAGACGCCCGCTTGTTGAGCAACATCCTGTATTCGCGCTTTTTTAACTTCGACCATTATTTACCTACTCATAAAAACAACAAAGCGATAGAAAATTAAGCATTTACGACTGCCTTTAAAGACCTCACTTCAAATAATATCATTATTTGAAGTGGCAAATACAAATGAATCACTGTGAAATTATCGTTATATCCACATAACTGAATGATGAAGCTATTACACCGACAGCGAACAGCTAGTTTTAGTCGATAAGTTAGTTTAATTCAAGCGCACTATCAAAATACGCTAAGCATTAAGACTGGGGTAAATAAAGGCTTTCACCCTGGCTAATTGGGATTGAAACAACAAACTGTGCTTATGGCTCACTACCCGACTCTCCATTTCACCTTGCTGGATCAGGCGACAGGCTTCATCTGCTTCAAAGTGATACCCCATTGACTGTCTGTCATCAGTAAAGCTATCGACCAAATCATCAAGCTGATACATATGGCATTCAGAGGCTCTAAATGCATCAGGAATAACGATGTAGCCTTTATCACCAATTAAATAGGCATTGTTACTTAATCGACATTGAAACGATGTGGCTAAACTGACCATCACATCATCACTTTTACCAATAATAATGACATCATCTTCAACGCCTGTTTCACACACATGCGCTTGTACGTATAAATTATTGATGTCTGACTTTAAAAAGTAATTCGCTATGGCCAAGGGATAAATACCCATGTCTAATAAACAGCCTCCAGCAAGTTGCGGATTGTACTCTCTTCCGTCTGCCGCAAAGGGAACAGGATAACCGAAATCAACTTTGACATGTTTAAGCTGTCCTATTCGTCCATCGTCTAACCATATTTTTGCCTGCTGCATTGCCGGTAAAAAATAAGTCCACATTGCCTCCATTAGTAACAAACCTTTGCTTTTGGCGAGTGTGGTTAATATCTGGCATTCATCAACGGTTACCGTCATTGGTTTTTCACACAATACGTGTTTACCCGCCATTAGCGCATCATGGACTTGTTGAAAATGAAAGTTATGTGGAGTTGCAATGTACACAATATCAACATCAGGGTCGTCAAATAACGTTTGGTATCCCTGATAGGCTTTGTCTACATTGTATTGTTCAGCAAATTTGTCAGCATCTGCTTGCTTTCTTGCCGCTACTGCATACAAATAACTATTCGCCGAAAATGCCAAATCCTGACAAAATAACGCTGCTATCCTGCCTGCGCTGACAATCCCCCAATTTAACTTAGTCATTTTTACATCCTTTTTTTAAATTATCTCAGTTGGTTTTAGCAAAACCAACATGGCAATGCACAACACAACAAGTTAGCAACTTGTTAATGAAGCCACCTATTACTCACAAAAAACTAAAACTTATGACATAAAATACACTTGATAGATTTAAAATCCAGTGCTAATGTTAGCGCTAACAAAATATAACACGATTTAACATTGGATTGAATTATGTATCTTGGCATCGACTTAGGAACCTCTTGTGTAAAGATCATTATTTTAGACGGTAATGATCAACTACTCGCACAAGCTAGCTCATCACTAACTGTATCGCGTCCACACCCTCAATGGTCTGAGCAAGACCCTAATGATTGGTGGCAAGCAACCTGTTTAGCAATGGCCGAACTTAAAACAACTAAACCAGACTTACTTAAACAAGTTAAGTCTGTAGGTTTATCAGGCCAAATGCATGGTGCTACCTTGCTTGACAGTAATAACCAGGTTATTCGCCCTGCCATTTTATGGAACGACGGCCGGAGTGAACCGCAATGCAAAACGTTGGAAGCTAAAGAGCCTAATTCACGACACATTACCGGCAATATTGCCATGCCAGGTTTTACCGCGCCTAAAGTGTTGTGGGTAAAAGAGAATGAGCCTGAAAATTTTGCAAAAATAGCCAAAGTACTCTTACCAAAAGATTATTTACGCTTACAAATGACCGGTGATTTTGCCTCAGACATGTCAGATTCAGCTGGCACGCTTTGGTTAGATGTTGAAAAGCGTTGCTGGTCTGAGGCAATGCTTAAGGCAACCTCATTAACCATTAACCATATGCCGACGCTATATGAAGGCAATGACATCACCGGAATCTTAAGCGCCGACATAGCCAGCTTGTGGGGCATGGATAAAGTCCCTGTGGTTGCAGGCGCTGGAGACAACGCTGCTGGAGCCATTGGTATTGGTGTAATAAAGCCTAATCAAGCCTTCTTATCTCTGGGTACCTCTGGCGTGTATTTTGTCGCGAATGAGCAATATTTACCGAATCCAGATAACGCAGTACATACTTTTTGCCATGCCCTAAGCAATACCTGGCACCAAATGTCTGTGGTGTTAAGTGCCGCAAGTTGCTTAACCTGGGTAACCAAGCTGACCGGCTATGACAATGAAGCTGCATTGCTGGATCAAGTCGCAAAATGTGATTTTAGCCACCCCTGCTCAGTGTTGTTTTTACCTTATCTTTCTGGCGAGCGTACGCCACATAATGATCCCAAAGCTAAAGGCGTATTCTTTGGCCTTGACCATAACACCAGTGCTGCAACCTTAGGGCGAGCAGTATTAGAAGGTGTCGCTTTTGCCTTTGCCGACGGACAACAAGTTTTACTTGATGCTGGCGCTCAAATCGATGAGATATCGGTTATCGGCGGCGGTTCTAAAAGTCGATTATGGGGCGATATCTTAGCCAGTGTATTAAACCGCCCGCTTTCTTATCGTGAAGGCGGTGAAGTCGGCCCGGCATTTGGTGCAGCAAGATTAGCCAGAATCGCCATAGAGCAAGCACCTGCAGAATCTATTTGTACTAATGGCAAGCTGAAACACGTGGTATTGCCAAATCCAGATATGCAAGAGTATTACGCCAAACAATATCAACAATTTAAAGGCTTATACCAAGCAACTAAACATTTGTTTTTATAAAGAACCCCCCAAAAAAAGTAATAGAGTCTTAATTTACATAAAAATACGGAGTCATCATGAGCGAACAATTTTTCCCAAATATAGAAAAAATTAAATACGAAGGCGAAAACAGTAAAAATCCTTTTGCATTTCGTTATTACGACGAAAACCGCGTAGTTATGGGTAAAACCATGAAAGAACATTTACGTTTTGCCGCGTGTTACTGGCATAACTTTTGTTCAACAGGTTTTGATATATTTGGTGAAGGCACTTTCGACCGCCCTTGGTTACAACCAGTCGGTGATCAACTGGTTTTAGCAGAGCAAAAAGCCAAAGTCGCATTCGAGTTTTTTGAAAAACTGGGTGTGCCTTACTTTTGTTTTCACGATACCGATATCGCACCAGAAGGCAAAACACTTAAAGAAAGCCATGCAAACGTTAATCACATTGCAGACATTCTTGAAAAAGAAATGCAACGTACTGGCGTTAAATTGTTATGGGGCACGGCTAACTTGTTCTCAAACAAACGTTTTTGTGCTGGTGGTGCGACTAACCCAAATCCTGAGATATTTGCTTACGGAGCAGCGCAAGTAAAGCATGCAATGGAAGTGACTAATCGTTTAGGCGGTCAAAATTACGTGTTATGGGGCGGCCGTGAAGGTTACGACTCACTGCTTAATACCGATTTAAAACAAGAAAGTGAGCAATATGCCCGGTTCTTGAAAATGGTTGTTGAACATAAGCATAAAATTGGTTTTAAAGGCACATTATTAATCGAGCCAAAACCACAAGAACCGACAAAACATCAGTACGATTATGACACGGCAACGGTAGCGGGCTTTTTACACAAGCACGGCTTACAGAACGAAATCAAAGTTAACATTGAAGCGAACCATGCCACTTTAGCTGGCCATAGTTTTCATCATGAAGTCGCCGTAGCCTGTGCTGAAGGCATTATGGGCAGCATAGATGCTAACCGTGGTGATATGCAAAATGGTTGGGACACTGACCAATATCCAAACGATGTCGCTGAATGTACTTTAGTGATGTACGAGATTTTAAAAGTAGGTGGTTTTACCACTGGCGGTTTAAACTTCGACACTAAGCTTCGTCGTCAGTCATGCGAACGTGAGGATCTGTTCCACGGTCATATTGGTGGTATGGACACTATGGCTAAATCATTATTGAACGCGGCTCAACTTATTGAAGAAGCGCCATTATCTTCATTTGTTGAACAACGTTATGCCGGCTGGAAACAAGGTTTAGGTAAAGACATTTTTGACGGCCAACACAGCTTAGAAAGCTTATCTAAACTGGTGCTTGAGAAAAATATTAATCCGACATCAGTATCAGGCCGCCAGGAACTACTCGAAAATACGGTTAATCGCTATATCTAAGGACTTATCCCCCATCTAATAAATGGGGGATTTTTTTATCATGAATATGTTGGAACAATTAAAACGCATCACAACTGTTGTTGCTGATAGTGGCGATATTGAAGCGATTAAACTTCATAAACCCATAGATGCTACCACCAATCCTTCGTTAATTTTACAAGCCGCAAAATTACCGCAATACCAATACCTTATTGCTAAATCAATTTCACAAGGTAACGATGATATTGATGATATTTGCGATCATCTAACGGTAAATTTTGGTTGCGAAATCATCAAATGTATCCCAGGGCGTATATCAAGTGAAATTGATGCTCGGTTATCGTTTGATACTCAGGCCAGTATCGAAAAAGCGCAAAAGATCATCGCACTTTATGCCGCCAATGGCATTGATAAAAGTCGCGTATTAGTCAAGCTTGCGGCAACCTGGCAAGGGATAAAAGCGGCTGAAGAGCTTGAGAAACAAGGTATTCATTGTAACCTCACTTTACTCTTTTCAATGGCGCAGGCCGTTGCATGTGCAGAAGCAAACGTCACGTTAATATCCCCCTTTGTCGGCAGAATTTTAGATTGGCACGTCAACAAAACGGGACAACAATATCAAGCTTGTGATGACCCTGGTGTTGTCTCTGTTAAAGCGATTTATCACTATTACAAACAGTATGATTATAAAACAGAAATCATGGCGGCTAGTTTCAGAAACATAGGCGAAATCATTGAATTAGCAGGATGTGATTTATTAACCATATCCCCTAGTTTACTGACTCAACTGCAAGAGTCTCAAGGCCAACTTGAGCACAAGTTAAATGCAGCTGTTGTTAACAAACGTGATGTCAAAACAGTCATTCCACTCACATTTGAACGCTATTTATGGCTATTAAATGAAGATGCGATGGCTAGCGATAAATTATCTGAAGGCATTCGTAACTTTGCCAAAGATCAGACTATTCTAGTCGAGATGATAGAACAAATGCGCAAAGGCTAAGTTACACTGCACAGAATATATACCCAATCAACTTGAAGATACGTGTTTCAGAGCTTCACCGTGTTTTCAATACTAGGCGCGTTAATGCAGTAATGTAGGCACCTTATAAATTAGCGCAACAACGTAGTGGGAACACGGTGACACTCCCAAGGGGCAAGTTTTACACGCGTTTATGCTGCGTTATTGATTTTGGAAAGGGAACAACCATTCCCCGCAATCAATGCCTTGTCTAAACGCGTGTAAATTCTTGCTGAAATCGAGCATCTTCAGGTTGTTTGGGTATACAACCGCATAATCAAAGAATCCCCCAAGTAACAAGGCCATAAAAAATTGATGGCCTTGTTTTTAGTTCACCTAACGATATGACGAATACCATTGCACGTTAATAAGTGATTAATGCCTTTCTTTATAGCTAAAATAACTAAACTCGGCAGGATTGTTAGTACCGGTTAAATCTTGGCAGCACATGCCAACAAATGCACCCGTAAAGTTAGCACCTTCGCCTTTACCTGCTTCATCAGAGATGAAGCTGTAATCCAATTCACACAGCGCTAGCCATTTGGCACCATCTATTGAATAACTAAATATAAGTCGCTCAAACTCAACATCGGCTTTAAGACTAATCGTGTTACTTTGAAGCGCTACACGCTGATCGTATATCGGAAAGCTAGCGGTTAACGTTTGGTCACCTAAGCAACTCATAACGTCTAGATGCATTCCTTTTTCGTCATCAAAAGACACATACAAATAATGAAACTTATGGGCGTTGTAGTAACAAATTAACCCCGCTTGTTGCTGAAAACTGCTTGGGTTAAACGTGAGCTCTGTTTGCGCTACAAATGATAAATGCTGTTGCCTTCTAGCAATAAGCGCTTGCTCAAACGTACTACCAACCGACTGCTTACCGAACAAGGTTAAGACACCGGGCTTAACAGTCAAACTATACAACCCATTGGGATTAGGGATCCGCAACCATTGGTAGTGGTCAGGTAATAGTGGCGATGAAAAATCATCATAATGAGAATAATCTCGAACCGGTATAGCTGTTAAGCCTATAGGATTGACTTCACCGTATACTTGACCTGATGCCAGTCTAAACCAGCCATCATCTGCTAACGTTAATGCTTGAATACCTGTTTCGCGTCCTAATGGGCTGCGTTTACGGCCATCTTCAAATCTAATCGGTCTGGACATTAAATGCGTTAAATACCATTTACCGTCAGGGGTTTGCACTAAGCCGCCGTGACCAGTGCGCTGTAACGGTTGGTCTAAATGATCTTTGGATGTCAGTACATGCACATTAGGGTCGAGCTCATAAGGGCCTGTGATATTTTTTGAACGGGCAAAGGTACAAGCGTGGTCGTAACTGGTGCCACCTTCTGCGGTTAATAAATAATAGTATTGATTAATTTTATATAAATGCGGGCCTTCAGTAAGACCATGTTGGCTGCCCTTGAAGATATTAACCGCAGTACCAATCAATTTTTGCTGCTTCTCACAATATTGCTGCAATAAAATACCCGCAAAAGGATGCTTATTGGGCCTATGGTCCCACACCATATTCACTAACCACTTACTGCCGTCATCATCATGAAATAATGACGGATCAAACCCGCTGCTATTTAAATAAACAGGGTCGCTCCATTCACCATCAATAGTTGCACAAGTCGTTAGGTAATTAGGGCAATCTTTAAAATTACCGTCAAAGCGTTTTACATCGGTATAAATCAAATAAAATAAACCATCATCGTAACTTAAACATGGCGCCCAAACTCCACACGAGTCAGGACATCCGGTCATATCCAGTAATGCTACGCGGTTTAAGGGACGGCTGACTAACGTCCAATTAACTAGGTCAAGTGAGTGATAAATTTGAACGCCGGGATACCATTCAAATGTCGACACTGCGATGTAATAGTCATTACCCACTCGCACAATACTGGGGTCGGGATGAAACCCCGGTAAAATTGGATTGATCTGCTGACTCATCTTCGACCTGCCATTCAAAACTTAAAGAGATAACACTTTTATAGCACACACTAATTGTTAGCGCTAACAATTAGCACAAGATACTTAGCCTTAATAAAATAAACAGCCTCATCATTACTGATGAGGCTGTCTAGATTAACGATTACGTAAAAATGGGACGCTTAATATAATGTAGCTTTGCCCATTTCGTGCCACACAAGTTTAGATAGAACAACATACTAGGACAAAAGATGATCATTTCTTAAGCTTTAATAATTAAAACAGGTCGAGTGCGAGTGGTTTTCCGTATAAAAATCCTTGTAAATCATTGCATCCCATCGCTTTTAATAATTCATACTGCTCTTCGTGCTCTACCCCTTCAGCGATTGTGCCTAACCCCAGGTTTAGTGCGAGTTGGACGATGGTGCGTGCGATGGCGGCATCTTTTTGATTATTAACGATGCCATCGACAAATGACTTATCAATTTTTAAGGTGTCGATTGGAAAGTTCTTTAAATAGTTGAGTGACGAGTAACCTGTGCCAAAGTCATCGATAGCCAAAAGAACACCGAGTTCTTTGAGTTTAAACAATAATGCAATGGCATCGTCAACGTTACTGATGATGGCGGATTCAGTAATTTCAAGTTCAAGTAAATGAGCAGGTAGCGATGTTAACAACAAGGCATTTTTAACGTGGTCGACAATGTTGGCGTGATTAAATTGTAGCGCAGATAAATTAACGGCCATTCGAGTAAAATTACTGTCGACAGCGTGGATTTTTTGGGCTTTTTTACAGGCTTCAATTAACGCCCACTCACCGATAGGAATGATTAATCCACTACTCTCTGCCATGGCCATAAAATCAACAGGCGACAACATGCCTTTGGTGGGATGATTCCAGCGCAGTAATGCTTCGTAACCGATAACTTTACCGTTTAATGAGCTCACTTGAGGTTGGTAATGTAATTGGAGTTGATCGCCTAAGCTAATCGCTTCTCTGAGTTCGGCCTCCAGTTGCAATCTGTCCATTAATGACTTGTGCATGTCATGAGAAAAAAGCTGATAACCATTTTTACCATTATTTTTAACTTCATACATTGCTGTATCGGCGTGTTGCAGCAGTATATCGCCAGTGAGTCCGTCATCTGGATAAAACGAAATACCAATACTGGCAGAGATAAAAGTCTTTTTACCCATAATAAAATACGGCTTAGACAACTCGTCGATAATGCGTTGAGCAATAATAGCAACACTGTCAAATGTGGTCAGTTCGGTTAATAACAGGGTAAACTCATCGCCGCCTAAGCGTGCAATATGTTCATTGTCAAAGTCGACATGATTATTACCAATGCTCAGTTCATCAGTGGTACGTATCGACATTTTAATGCGTTTAGCTGCTTCACAGAGTAATTCATCACCCGCTTTGTGCCCTAAGGTGTCATTAATGCGTTTAAAATGATCTAAATCGATAAAGAGTAAGGCTAATTTTGTTCCATGGCGCTTTGCTAATGCGATAGCTGATTCTAATTGAACCAAAAACTTCCGTCGATTAGGCAGGTCAGTTAATGTGTCGAAATAAGCATAATAGGCAATTTCTTGTTCCGATTTTTTACGGTTAGAGATATCGTGTAACGTGCCGTTTAAACGCTGCCCTGTAAAATCATCGGTGATATCGGTTCTGTCATGTAACGTTATCACTTCACCACTACCATTTAATATTCGATATTCAATATCGTAGGACACTTTGTTTTTTAAAGCATTTTTAAGTGTTTTAGTCAAAAACTCACGATCGTCTGGATGAATAATTTCAATTAAATTAGCAAAGTCGAGTTCGCGTTCTTGCGGCTGTATACCAATCATGCGATACACTTCGTCAGAACAATCAAGTGTTTGATGCTTAAAATCCCACTCCCAAGAGCCTAAGTGAGCGATGCTTTGTGCCCTGGCCAATCGATTTTTACTTTTAGTGAGCTCCTTGATGGTTTTGTTGGCTTTTAGGACATAGTGGATCCGATGATTCAACAAAGGCCATTTTACTGGTTTAGTCATAAAATCAGTGGCACCGACATCGAATGCTTTTTTAATGTCTTCTGGCTGGTCTAAAGCTGTCACCATAATAATGGCAACATTATCACCTTCTGGCATAGCCCGAATAGCAGAGCAGCATTCAAAACCATCCATTTTATCCATAGAGACATCAAGTAAAATAAGGTCGGGCAAGTGCAAACTGAATAATTCTATAGCCTCTTCACCACTGCTGGCTTCAAGAATATGTGTCATCGACGGATTCAATGCACGGCGCATCAGCATGCGAATGACGGGATCGTCATCCACAATTAAAATGACATCATGTATTACATTGTGCGTCATTGACTCAACTCCTCAATCTTTTGCATTAGCGCTTGTTGAGTTTGTTCAAATACGGTGTCAAGCGATGCTGCTAGCGGGTTGGCCTCATCTAATTGGGTATTGCGTGCCAATAACTCAATTTGACTGGCTAAACATTGTATTTTACTCGCGCCTAAATTAGCAGAACTAGACTTTAACGAATGCGCCGCTTTAAACACCTTATCGGCATTTTGCTCTGCGAGCCCCAGTGTAATATCGCTGATCAATGTCGGGGTACTGTTAATATAAATATCAATAATGGTTTTCACCAGTTCCACTGAATCATCTGGCGATATTTGCATAATGTCATTGAGAGGACCTTCGACAAAAATCTGTGGCTCATCATCGCTTTGTTTATCGTTTTGGGCTAATGTCTCGACAGAGTCAAATACCCATTTATTTAAGCAGTCACTGAGGGTTTGTCTGGTAAACGGTTTCAGTAAGGTATCTTTTGCCCCTGCAGCTCGAAACTGACGTTTTACATTAGGCTGTATATCAGCGGTTAGCGCAATAATGGGCGTGGTAAAGTTTACACCCTCAGGGCCTTGATTCGTGATGGCTTCTGTTGCCGCTATCCCATCAGCTACGGGCATATGATAATCCATAAAAATCACATCAAACTTTTTCTCACTAGCCCGCTTAATCGCCTCTTCGCCGTTATCGACGATTTCACATTCATGGCCTAAAGAGGCTAACAAGCTTTTAACCACTAATTGATTGACGACGTTATCTTCAGCGACTAGGACATGCGTTTTACGGTAAATGGCTTCGCTAATCGTATTGTTAAACAGTTCGCTCACGGGCTCAGATGAACTATCAACAGCGACAAGCGGAAGGCTAAACCAAAATACACTGCCTTTGTTAACAGTGCTTTCAACACCATAGCGACCATTCATTAATACAATCAGTTGCTGGCAAATGGCTAAGCCTAAACCTGTGCCCCCAAACTCGCGGGTAATGGAATTATCGGCTTGTGTAAATGGAGTAAAAATTGATTCTAGTTTAGTGTCAGAAATCCCAATACCCGTGTCATTAACGGTGAATTTGATTACGGTATCTGAGCCCTCAATATGTTCACTAACCTTAACCGTTATTCCTCCCTGGCGAGTAAATTTAATCGCATTAGAAATGAAGTTGTTAATAATTTGACGGATCCGAACAGAGTCACCTAAATAGCTCAATTGCGTTAATGGTTCGATATCAACTGTAAATGTGAGGTTTTTATTGTGTGCGACAACTTGATGCGATTGACAGGTTGAATGGACTAAATCAGGAAGATTAAATTCACGTATGTCTAAATCCATTTTATTGGCGTCGATTTTAGAAAAGTCTAATACCTCATTCAACAATACCAATAACGTTTGCGCTGAATCGTTAATCATATCTACAGTCTTAGTGACGTCTTTATTCAAATCATAGGATTTAAGTAAATCTGAAAAACCAATAATGCCATTAAGTGGTGTTCTTATTTCATGACTCATTACTGCCAAAAATTCAGATTTAGCCAGATTGGCATTTTTGGCGATTTCTAACGTTTGTTGTAACTCAAAGGTACGTTCGCTTACACGATGTTCTAATTCACGGTTAATGGTTTCTAATTGTTGACCACGCGTGTCAACCTCAGAAATCATAACGTTAAAACTATCAGCAAGTTGTGAAAATTCATCATGAGATTTTATGCTGACTCGCTGGCTATAATCTTTGTTATTTGAAATTTGTTCAATCACAGCTAAAAGTGTGTTCATCGGCTTAGTAAATAACGACTGCAACCAAAACATCACCAATAAACTGGCAAAAAAAGCCGACACACTGGCTGACACCACTAACAATAAGTAATCATCAAGCTGTTTTGTTAATGTATTCATATTGTCGGTAATGCGAAGCATGCCGACAAACTCACCTTCGGAGAGTATTGGCGTATACGAATGTACAGCACCATGGCTAAACGTAATGTGTTTTTTCTTACTCGACACTACATCTAAAAATGGCTCTGTTTGTATGTTCGATTCATGTTGTGTATTGCTAGAGTACACCGCAAAAATATGACCCAGTGGATCATAAATTACCGCATTGATAATGTCAGGTTGAGCAACTAAAGCAGACAAGGTTTTCTCGGCCGAGCTGGGATCGTTAAATATCATCGCAGATAAACTGTTGCTCGCAACAATATCACTGAGCACGGTTAAGTTTTGCTCCGCTTTTTGTTTGGTAATGGCAAATTGTTGGCTAATTAACGCGGTAGAAATTATCGCAATGACGATGACGGCAATCGCAAGCATTGAACAAATAAGCTTGGTTCGAATAGAAGAAAAATTGATTATGCTCATCGTTTTACCTCAAGCGCTAACTTTAAGACCTGTGAGCTTATATTTAAGCCAGATTGTTCTATCGCTTGCATGTTCACTTTGAAAAATAGTCGTTTATCTTGTTCTACAATTTCAATCATGCCGCCCTGTGCAGCAAAACCAGAAATATCCGACACGGTTAAAATTGCTTTACTGTCTACAGCCAAAAATAACCGTCGTGTTAGCTCACGTGAGCCTGAGTCGATAAACACCACATCACATTGATCTATTGGGCTGGTTTCTGATAATTGAATAGCCGAAATGGCGTGTGTCGCTATCTTTTTATTCTCAAGCCCCTTAAAGCTGTCTCGATATTGATTAGCATAAAAACAAATTTTCCATGCAGAATCTTGTTCAAGACGTGTTTGAGGCCATTGAGTAAACTTAGCAAAGTTATAGGTAAATGCCGCTTTTAAGGCAAACGAGTCCTCGGCGATTGTTGGACCAGAAAACAGCACCAGTATCGCCATCAATGAATAAATTAGCTGTCGATAAATGTTATCTTTTTTCATAAATAATGCTTAAAAGCTCAAGCTTGCTTTAACAAAATAACTTGGCCCTACCTGATAAGGCAGCAAAAGACTTTCGGCTTCATATTCAAGGTGTGATGAATAAAATAAATCTTTACCGTATGCAGATAGCATAAGCTTAGGCGTTACCGCCCAGCTAACACCAATATCAACCCCCGTATAGCCATCAATGCTTTTAAAGCTCGATCCGTTACCGGTGAGTAACTCTGTGCTGTCAATGAAACGCCATACAATATTAAAATCAATGTTTTCGGTTATGTTCCAATCAATCATGGCAGACACCATATTTTGCGGCGCTTGAGTATTTTGACCTAAGATGTCACCAAATTCGTTTTGAATATAGCTGTAGTTAATACGTAATTGCAGCAAATCGGTCATAGCCCACATTGACGACAATTCGGCGCCATAATTGTAGCCATCATATTGGTTTTCAAAGACAGTGTATTGTGAAAGGTAATTCGGAAAAGCACTAAAATCAGTAGTGCCAACAGAGGTGCTGCGTAATTTATCATAAGTATTATAGAAAAATGTGGTGTCAAAAGACCATTTTTTAGCGGGTACAAAGCGGTAGCCAACTTCATAAGAGACTATTTCTTCCGATTGATAATCATCACTGCCCACAACAAACACTTTAACTGGGGGTGAGACATCCGATGGCGGAATATTCAGCGCGTTAACTGATAAGTTATTTTCAACACGAGAAGGCGTTCGCACTGCACGGGCAATTGAAGTCCAAACACTGTTTTTAGTATCGACTTGCCACATTAATCGGATATTGGGCTGAACTTCAAATCCGGTATAATCATTGTGCTCAAAGCGTGATGCTAACGTTAACCAAAGTGCATCGTCTACTAAGGCAATTTCGTCACTTACAAATGCACTCCATAAATGCGTTTGTGTTGAATCGGGTTCAGTGCTGGTTAAAATAGGCATTGAACTAAAATCATCGCTTATATATCGGTAACCTAAGCCCCAAACGATATTATTATCTTGACCAACGATGAGCTGATGTTGAAAATCAACATCTACAGTATTGGTGCGTAAATGATAAAGTTCTTCGTCTCTGTCGGCAAAATCGTAATAGGTTTGCAGTGTGTATTCTGAGGTAGCCGACAACGCTTTAGTGTAACGAGATAATAAATTAAACCCTTCGCTCTCAACTTCTTCTGAATAAAATTCACGGTATACCGGCGATTCCATCGAGGCGACATTGGATGCTTGGTGCATTTTGGTTGTGTAATAATCACTGCTTAACGTCAGGCTAGTGTCGTTTTCAAGCTGAATATCAACCCGCCCACCTAATTGTAAATGGCGCCAATCATTATTTTTATCGACGGTCGCAGCAGCATCAATCAGTGAACTGTCGAGATCATTTGGGTTATGGTCTAAAGAGTCACGACTATTGCCTTTTATATACATTCTCGAGGTCGTATTGTCTGATATCTTAGTGCCGTATCGTGCACCGATAAAGCCTTGTTCATAATCACCCGCACCAAGCTCAGCATAGCCTCCTAACGTATCTGCACTGTGTTTAGTGATAATGTTAATAACACCATTAACCGCATTGGCACCCCACAATGCAGCACTCGGGCCGCGAATAACTTCAATACGTTCAATATCGGCCATTAAGGTATCTTGTACTTCCCAATACACTCCTGAAAACGCAGGGGAATAAAGCGTTCGACCGTCCATCATCACTAGGAGTTTGTTGTTATACCTGCCATTAAAGCCACGGCTGCTGACAGCCCACTTTTGAGCGTCAATTTGAGCAACATGTAAGCCAGGTACATCACGCAGAGCTTGAGGGATGGATGTCGCGCCAGAGTGGCGGATGGCATCGTTAGTAAGAACATAAATAGCAGCGGGAGAATTGGATAAAGACTGCTTTTGTTTTGAAACCGATGTGACTTCTACGTTCATCAATTCTTGCAAACTGAGGTCTAATGAATTTGATTCTTGCGCCATAACAGTGGAACTTGCACATAAAACCGCTAACGCAGAGTAAGGAAACACATTCAATTTCAACATTTCAATAATGCCCTCGAAAAATTAACTAGTATGTAAAAGTTTATGAATAAACTTATACATTTATACAATTAATTTACACTAACAAACCATAAATGTATGTCTTAGGGTATGATTTTTATTAATTTAAAGAGAATTTTCAGTTAAACATGCTGTAAAAATGCCAAAAATGTGAACTCAGCAATAATCAACCCAAATCACGTTAGTCATTCGCGACTTAGGTTGTCACTTTAGTTACAGGCGCATTTGCGGGTTTGTATGGTTTACCTGATGATAAAATTTGAGGTTTTTACCTACTGTGAGTTTGTCTCTATCTGTCATGTTATTCCAACTGATAATTTGCTCTACACTCACGTTATAAACTCTTGCAATACTCCATAAGGTATCGCCGTATTGTACTGTATGCCCCGCTTGGAGAGCTGTACTGGATGATACTGAGGTTAGCAGCGGCTGTGCTGGCGTATTGTCGGTCTGTTTTTGATGTATTTTTTTTGCCGCTGATTTCGATGCGGCTAATTCAACATCTAAAATGACTTGCGATGCCGTGTGTGGCATGTATAAAAATTTTCCGGCAACAATAATATCGCCATTAATGTCATTCATGGCTTTAATTTTATCAACACTGGTTTGATGACGTTGTGCGATAACCGTAATATTGTCACCGTTTTGGATTTGATATTTGTACCATTTCACCCGTTCATTAACATCAGTATTGGCTAATGCCTGCTTAAACTTATGCGCTTTACTCACCGGCACCACCAATTGATGTGGCCCTTGTGGTGATGTTGCCCAACGATTAAAACCGGGATTTAATTTCTGTAATCGTGTCACAGGTATTTTAGCCAGCTTAGCCGCGACGGCTAAATCAATTTGACTGCCAACATCAATCACTTCTACTAAGGGTTTATTAGGAATTGAGTTGAGGCTTATGCCGTAGCTTTCAGCATTTTTAACCACATCGGCAATGGCTAAGAGTTGCGGCACATATTGTCTGGTTTCAGTGGGTAATTTTAATGACCAAAAGTCAGTATCAAGTCCCCTTGCCTCATTATATCTTATGGCTTCTCTCAACCGGCCTTCACCTGCATTATACGCCGCGAGTGCATACAACCAGTTATCGGTTTTTTTATACAAATATTCCAACATATCTAGCGCTGCAGTGGTTGCGGCAGGAACATCTTTGCGCCCGTCGTACCACCAGTTCATGTCTAAACCAAAGTGACTTGCCATCGGCGAGGTAAATTGCCACAAACCTGAAGCATCTGCACTTGAATACGCTAAAGGATTAAAAGAGCTTTCAACAATGGGTAACAATGCCAGTTCAATCGGCAAATCACGGTGTTCAAACTCTTGGACAATTAAATATAAGAAAGGCCGAGCGCGCTGCGAAATTAGCTCTAAGTGCTTTGGATTATCAATGTACCATTGGCGATATCGATTGACTAAGTACTGGTCAGGTATGGGCATATCCATTGAAAAGCGAATACGTTCCCATACATCACCAGACTCTTTATATTGTCGACGAACCAATGATTTGGGGATGTTATATTCAGTCGACTTTTTAGATTTATTAACGTTTTTTAGTGCTTCTACTTTGGTGACAGTTGCTGTTTGGCACCCGCTTAACAGCATAAATCCCGCGGAGATAAGGAAGAGAGATGTTTTCAATTAAAGGTATTCCTCAGATATTACGCGGTGTTTTTATTGATTAAAGCGTAAGCAAAATTGAGCAAAAGTCGGGCATTATAATTCAGATTTAAAAACCTTGCTATTGAAATCACAGCGTCCAATTTTACCTGTTTAACTCCAACGAAATTGGCTATATCAGCCTTTGTGCTTGGTTATGGTCAAATTCTGTTAAGGTTTTTCTTGCCAGGTATCTAAAGGGAAAAGCTTTCACTGCTTCTTCAAATGGCATCACGGCGAAAGCCCAAAAAATGGATGCGTCGAAATACAAAATCAATAACGCACACAGCGGAATTGAGATTAGCCATTGACCGGTAAAATTGATTTTAAATACCGCCGTCGTCTTACCCAACGCACGCAATATATGACCATGCACCGTATTGTATCCACGGATAAACGGCAACAGTATATATAAAGGGGCTATTGATGCTAACGCTATGTAGGTATCAGGGTTTAACCCTGGATAAATATCACCAATTACAAAACTTAATCCAAAAAATAAACCGCAAGACAATACCGACAAGACGACAGCCATCTTGATACTTATATCAACATCTGCGGTTAAGTTTTCTAGTTTTGCTGACCCAATCGCTTGGCTAATTGTAATAGCGGATGCGTGCGCCCATGAGGTGATAAATTGAGTTCCTCCTCTTATCCAGGGCATTAATACGGTAATGGCGGCATAAGCATTGATAGAGAGCTGCGAATACAATAGTTGGTAAATTGTTGCCCCAATAGACAACATGGTGACATTGGCAGCTACAGGAAAAATCTCAACGAAATGCAATTTAATATTGTTTAAAAATAATGCCTTTTTGCTGCTAAAAGACAAATCCAACTCTTGCTGGTACTTTAAACAGACGGTTAAAAATATCATTCTTAAGCTTATTGCAATAACACTGCCTATTGCTGCGCCAACAACCCCTAAGCCCTGCCAATCACTCACGCCATGGATTAAAAAATATGATGCGAAGGCATTAATGGGTAACTCAATCAAATAGCTCTTAAACGGAATTTTACTATGGCCTAGCGCGTTAAACATTGCCGTGATAACTTGCGTAATGGCAGTAAATAAGACTAAGTATTTTGCATAATCAAGGTACGCACCAATCTCAACATATAAGGTGATATTGTCAGTTAGCCAATGAATCAAATCTTGATCTAACCATGAAAGCAATAGCCAAAACACGATAGCCACGAATAAGTTAATCAACATTCCAGACCAATATGCATTAGCCAGTTTGGTCTGGCTTCCAGAGCCTACAGCCCGGCTCATCACCAGTTGAGTCCCATTAGCCAGCGCCATTTGAATACCTAAAATAAATGACACAATAGTGGTGGCAATCCCCATTGCCGCTAATGATACTTCGCCTAAAGGACTGACTAATAAGGTATCAATCATCAACATTGACTGCATTAACAGCGCATTTAATGCTAATGGCCAGCCTAAAGAGATATTACGTTTGATGTAGGCATGAGATGCCGTTGATAAAAACACAGTACGTCCTCTAACAAATATGTTAAATAAATCATGTTGTTTATCAATCACATTGACCACTCTAAAACATTATTCCAGTATTGATGAACTGACTATAATCTGCCACTGTGATTGACACTTAAGTTAGTCAACAACAGATGGCTAACAATGCTAAGCATTAAGTAATACAATTACATTAAGCTAATCAACATAAATTAACAGATCTTTTTTTATTTTATGATCAAATTTAGATGAAATTAAAACAGTAGTCACTAAGAAATACATCAATAAACGTGAGCCTTAATGATTTACTCATCAATTTGGTGTTTGCTTAAACCTCTGCCCAGCCTTGACTTTTGACTATAAAGGCTTGTAATAGCGATAACTCAGATCCGTACTGCGTCACTATTTCAGATGGTTAAATTAAACAAAATCATATATGTCACATTTAAAAAGATTGCTCGTTTGTATAGTGATTTTTTAGGTGTATAGTTGTACTTAAATAGTATGTTTTAATAAGTAGAGATGAATATGATCGGTGATTTTGATTCAATTGCTGGCTCAAAGCGCAGTTTGCATGTACAAGTCGCTCGTGAAATAGCGAGAAAGATATTGTCTGGTGAACTCGCGCAAAATTCAATTATCCCAAGCGAATTATCTCTCTGCGAACAATTTGGTGTTAGTCGAACCGCACTGCGAGAAGCAATTAAACTGCTAACGTCAAAAGGCTTATTAAAGTCGAGACCGAAAGTAGGTACTAAAGTGGTTGAACGAGCATATTGGAACTTTCTTGATTCTCAATTACTTGAATGGATGGATGGTATTTCTGATAATGACGAATTCTGTTCGCAATTCTTGGGTTTACGCGGTGCAATTGAGCCAGAAGCGTGCGCCCTTGCTGCTCGCCATGCGACGGTAGAACAACGCATGAAACTGTCTGACATATTTGAACAAATGTGCGATATAGCCAATGCTGCTGTTTTTGATCAAAAAAAATGGACCTTGGTCGACACACAATTTCACAGCTTAATCTTTAATGCTACGGGTAACGTATTTTACCTGCCATTTGGCAATATTTTAACGACCATGTTTGCAAACTTTATCCACCATACCTCTGAAGATGGCAGCACCTGTATTGAAGAGCACAGAAAAATATACAGTGCCATTATGGCGGGTAACAGTGACAAAGCTCGCGCTGCATCAGCTGCTCATTTATTAACGGTTAAAGACAAATATCCTGTTTAATTCATTTCGTATTGAGTGGCGGTATTACTGAATCAAGAATGCATACTGAATCAAGAATGCACATCGATCATCAATCAATCGATGTGTGTTATTGAGTGGTGTACCCAATCACATAGCCTAATGAAAAACTTGACCTCATCACGATTTGGGTCTGACACAACAAGCCAATACTCTTTCAAAAAACACTAAAACGGTGATATCTACTGATGCTTGTATCAGCTTTTATCATGGCAGTTGTATTTATATTAAAATAATAAATCGCTAGAGGTCTTTATCATGCCACAATCTTTACTGCCGAATATCATGACTTTTATCAGTCAGATCGATCCTTTCGACAAAATTGATAAAGCCGAATTAAGAGAATTATGCGCTCATGTTAAAATAAGCTACTTGGGCAAAGGCGAAAAAGTCGACCTCAATGATGATGACAAAGAAAAATCACTCTATATCGTTCGCACGGGTTCAATGGAACAACGCAAAACTGATGGTGTACTTAGAGCGAGATTAGGACCTGAAGATCTGTTCGGCTTTACTTTTCTAAATTCGAATGTCAACGATAACGAAGGCTATTACGCTACCGCAATTGAAAATACCCTGCTCTACTTAATTCCTCATTCTTCACTGCAAACCTTATTTAAACATTCTCCACATGTAGCAGAACATTTTGCCTCACAAGCACAGGTTCGATTAAAGTCAGCTTTAGATGTTGTGTGGTCTAACAAAGAGAAAGGGTTATTTTTACGTCGAGTTGGTGATATTGCCACAGGACGTATTGCCATTGTTACTGCGGACATGAGTATTAAAAAAGTGGCTCATGAAATGCGTAACGTACTGCGAACCTCATGTGCCGTCATTTATAAAGACAGTCAGATTGTCGGTTTAATTACTGACCGCGATATGACCAAGCGCGTAATTGCAGATGGCGTATCTGTTGAGCGCCCGATTGAAGATGTGATGACATTATCACCCCACATCATCAAACCAGACGATTTAGTGCTGCATGCTGCATCATTAATGATGCAGTATAATATTCGTAACCAGGGCGAGATCGTGAATGTTTTTTGAACAATTTGACGCACTATTTGACGTTAACATCTCGCTATGATCTTATACTCCCTTTTTTCGGGAGCACACCATGCATATTGACCACTTCAAAGAGAATTT
>NZ_JCAYNV010000026.1:0-33303 GCF_059758055.1 Shewanella sp. MF05956
GAAAGCAAACCCAGGCTTTAAAATGAGTGAATTATCCCGAGTATTCGAGATCAGTTGCAGTAGTCTCTATTACAAACCGATCCCCAAAAGCGTTGAAAAACAAGCTCAGATACAATTGATAGAGCAAGCTTTCTCTGAGTCACACTCGACGTATGGCAAACGTCGAATACAAGCTGATTTATTAGATTTAGATTGTAAGGTTGGGGTTTACGCCATAGCTAGCGTAATGAAAAAATTGGGATTAATAGCGATTCAGCCAAAGAAAAAGCATTACTATCCAAATCAAGGTGAGGAGCAAGTTTACGCACCTAATTTGCTTAAACGACAGTTTAACCCTACGACTTATAATACCCATTGGGTGGGTGATATTACCTATATAAAATCACATCAGGGGTGGAGTTATTTAGCCTGTGTACTTGATTTAGGGACCAAAGAAATCGTTGGGTATGCCTTATCAAGCCAACCCAATGCAGCGTTAGCGACAGCGGCATTAAATAACGCGATACAACGTCAGAGGCCAAATACACAGGAGTTGATGTTTCACTCAGACCAGGGTTGTCAGTACTCTGCTAAGGTGTTCAGAGAAAAGCTAAAGCACTTAGGCATTGAACAAAGTATGAGTCGTAGAGGAAATTGTTGGGATAATGCTGTGATGGAACGATTTTTTAGGAGTTTAAAGACTGAAAGATTAAACCATTTAGCTTTTACCAATCACAGCGCAGTAGTGAGCGTGGTTGAGCAATATATTCAGTTCTACAATTACAAACGCAGACATTCGGCAATAGATTATAAGACGCCACATCAGAAATATAATGAGTTAAAAAAAGCGGCTTAAAATCTCTCCAGAAATACTTGACCATTACAGTGGCGGCTGGGCCAATTCTTTTATAAAGAGTAAAGAGGGAACAGCCGTTGGTTTCCTCTTGGTCTGGTGTGGGTGAAGCGCCACGACGTTAGTGGCCGCAGGCCATAAAAGCAACAAGCAAACACCTGGATTCCGGCTCAAAGCATTGCCGGAATGACGCAGTATTTAACCCGTGCAGGGTGGAACCTTGCGATCTTAAGCGTTAGTGACCGCAGGCCGCAAGAAACAGTGGCCATACTCACCAGTTCAACCACCTACCCTCGTACTTTATCCAACGCTTCACAAACCGCATTAACACCTAATATGGCTCTTGGGGTTGCACGGTGCAGTAAGTCTGCATCGAACTGATATATATGCTGGTTTTTTACTGCGGGAAGTTCTGGCCATTCGGCCCAGTTAATGCCTAAAACATTGCCTTCATCTTGGCTTTGTAAAATCACTTCTGCACCGGTTAATAACACATTCTCGATGCTTATTTGTGGGTATTCGCTGGCGGCATCATAAAACACATTTTCACCGTGACACACTTCAATAAGTTGCTGGATCCAACTGCCCTTAGCTACCGTCATTAGTGGGGTTGACCATAATTGATAAAACACTTTTACTGCTGGTTTAGTTTGATTTTGACTTTTTATATCAGCCAATTGCTGACGGTAATTTGCCGCGACTTTATTTGCAATCGCTTCGTGTCCTGTCAATTGGCCAAGCAGTTCAAGATCGCTCGCAACGTCAGCTAACGTTTTAGGGTCGCTATTAACCACTTTAAAGCCTAAATCTTGCAGTTGCTTGATGTCTTCCATTTTATTGCCGCTTTGCCACACGACGACTAAATCTGGATTTAACTCAATGACTCGCTCAATTTGCACCCCATAATAGCCCCCAATACTTGGGATAGATTTAGCTTGCTCAGGGTAATCTGCATAATCAGTGGTGGCGACAATGGCATCGCCCGCGCCAATGGCGTAAAGCATTTCAACACTTTGCGGTGACAAGGCAATAATTCGTTTAGCTGGCGCTACTGGCCCTGCGCCGTTTACAGACTGCTCATTAGCCGACACTGTTGCAAAAGCCGTTGAGGGTACACTCGGTAAAATAATTAACGTAAACGCCATCGACAACGAAACAAATAAACGTAACAAAAGGATATCCTTAACAGCTTAAGTAACCAGAATAAAGGTGACAAAAATTCATAAAATGACTATTCGACCAGTTTATCTGGCCAACCATAGTGCTCAATATAATTAACTAAATTTTTAGGTCGATAATTATTGTCGTTCAACCAACGTGTTTTCACTGATTGATGCAATAATATCGGCACTTGCTTTGGATCAAGCTCGCGTATAAAGCGTTTTTTAACCCGATAAAAACTGCGATATGAATCTTGAATATCCGCCATAGGGTTAGGCAATAGCGCGTCAGATAAATGAAGCTCTACCGTTAACTTAAACGCTTTGGCTTGGCTCAACATCCATTGCAACGCAATGTCCGACAAGGTACTACCATCTTTATTGGGTGCACAACTACCACCAATATTACTGTGAGCCCCCGAAAACCACACTTGTTGAATATCAATGCCACTGCGAGGTTGCCAAATAGTGGGTTCAAAATCACTTCGATGTTCGTCCAGCGCTAAAGCATGGCGCGCCACTTTAACATTGCGCCCAAGTTTGGTGTCGTAAAACTCGTCTTTGTCTTCAAATAACCCTAAAAACGACACTGGGATCCCCATTGCGCCCACGGTATCCCACACGCTCACAAAAGCCACTTCGCGCGATGGATGTGAATGCTGCTGTCTAAATTCAACCGATCGCTCACCTTCTGGCGCAAACGGTTTCGATTTCATTTTATAGTGTTCAAATGCTTGTTGAATCAATTTGGCATCGGGGCGAGTGATTATTCCGCAATTATTAATTAAGCCGCACAAACAGCGCACAGTGTAGGCTCCACGACTAAAACCGAATAAATAAATGTCATCACCTGGGGAGTAGTTTTGCACGATATAGCGGTAGGTATCCATGATGTTTTTATGTAAGCCGCGCCCAGTAGCGCCACCAATTAATGCGTCATGATAAGAGCCGATGCCCCAATCATAAAAGACCTGTTGCGGCACACCATCATCGCCTAGTGGTTTAATTGCTCGGGCGAGTTTGAGCACATTGGTTGCGTGATCTTTTTCAAGATCCTTTTCAGGCCGATTCCATGTACCATCGGTACAAATCACAATTCGTTTTTTCATCACAGTCCCTGCTCCTTGCCTAAGTCGTCCTGTCATAGTCGTCCTGCTATCACTATAGACTAAAAGCCTATTTGAACCCGCCTGAAAATAACCAATACTCTTCAATTAACCCTCAGCAAAAGGAACTGCGATATGATCACTGCAGAACAAAGTGTATTAATGATTGTTGACGTGCAAGGTAAGCTTGCCCAAGTAATGCAACAATCGGCTATGTTACACCAAAAGTTGGCGGTATTAATTCAAGGCGCGCAACTTTTTGATATTCCTATTATTTGGCTAGAGCAACTGCCTGACAAACTGGGGCATACCAGTGACGAGTTAACACAAATACTCTCAAAAACCACTCAACCCATCGCAAAACAACACTTCAGCGGTTGGCATTGTGATGAGGTAAAGCAGCAGCTCAACACATTAAACCGTAGCCAGGTTATTTTAGCCGGGATAGAAACCCACGTGTGTGTATACCAAACCTGCCAAGACTTACAGGCCAACAACTTCCAAGTGCATGTGGTTAACGATGCGGTGTCATCAAGAGAATTAGAAAACAAAAAACTAGGAGTACAAATGATGCTAAACGATGGCGCTAAACTCACTAACGTTGAGTCGCTATTGTTTGAGTTACAGCATGTGGCCCAAGGCGAGCGCTTTAAGGCATTACTCAAGCTGATAAAGTAGCCATATGACCAATTGAACATGAAAGATACACGTTAAGCTTAATGACGTCCTAAATAAGTCTTTCACCTTAGTTAAAGCATTAAGCGATGAACATATATTTATTATTGTGCGTACAATGAACAAATTGCTCATCTTAGGCCAATAAAACACCATGAAAAATAATGAAGTAAAAGTCCCCAGTGGCCGTCTGTCCCGTTTATCAAAAATAGGTGGGCTAGCATCGCGTTTGGCGGGTAACGTATTATTTGAAGGGGCAAAGCAACTTAGTAAAGGCCAGTCACCTAAGTTACAACAACTGGTGATGACCCCATCTAACATTGGCCATGTAGCCGAAAAATTATCACAACTGCGCGGCGCGGCCATGAAAGTCGGCCAAATGTTGTCAATGGATGCCGGTGATTTAGTCGCGCCTGAGCTAGCTGAAGTGCTTGCCAAGCTACGCTCGGACGCTAAAGTCATGCCGCACAAGCAACTAACCACCTTACTGGTACAGCAATGGGGCCGAGATTGGTTGGCGCCTTTCGCCCAATTTGAACTGCGCCCTTTTGCAGCAGCGTCTATTGGCCAGGTGCATTTAGCCTATTTAGATACCGGTGAAAAATTAGCGGTTAAAATTCAGTATCCCGGCGTACGAGACAGCATCGACAGCGACATTGATAACGTTGCCACTTTATTGAAAGTATCGAGGTTGATCCCCGCAAACGTTAAACTTGATACCTTACTCTCCGAAGCCAAAGCCCAGTTACATAATGAAGCCGACTATCACTTTGAGGCTGAGCAAATCGTACTTTATCAGCAACAACTTGGTGATAATCCGCATTTTATCGTCCCTAAAGTCTATTCTGCGCTGAGTAATAACAACATTTTAACCATGCAGTTTGTTGAAGGCACTCCCATCGAATCGGTTGCCCATGCCTCACAAGAGGTGCGTAACCGCGTTGCCAGTCGTTTAATGGCATTGTGTTTTAAAGAGTTGTTTGAGTTTAAGTTACTGCAATCGGACCCTAACTTTGCCAATTTTCAATATCAGGCTGACAGCGAAAAAATTGTTCTATTAGACTTTGGCGCCACGCGCAGCATTAGCGATAAGTTATCACAAGGTTATCGACAGCTGATGGCTGGCGCACTTAAGCACGACAAAGTACAAATGGCCGCTGCTGCGCAACAAATTGGTTTTTTTCAAGATGCGATAGACCCTGCACATAAACAATTGATTATTGATATTTTCTATCAAGCTTGCGAGCCATTGTATTTTGATGGCGAGTACGACTTCGGGCAAAGCACGCTAGCCAAACGCATAACTCAAGCAGGCAAAGCCATGAGTACTCAACAAAATGAATGGCATACACCACCAACCGATGCTATTTTTATTCATCGTAAATTAGCGGGTATGTATTTACTGGCGGCTAAACTCAAGGCTAAAGTGAACGTTAGCGAGCTATTTTCTAAGTATCGAGATTAAAAACACGGTAATGATGCCTGTTAAATTGCACATTTACTCAACCAAGGCATCATTATGACATTGAATCATTTTTGGCGGTTTTACACTATCGTTAGCATAGCGATGCTCATGTCGATACTCATGATAAGTGCACCTTCATTTGCCCATGAAACTGAACAACAACCCGCTCAAAGCAACACCGATGCAGTAAAAAAGCCACAGCAGCAACCCACTGAACTCACCCTATCGCCTCTTGTGCCAGATGTGTATTTACACCAGTCATATAAGCACGTGAGCGGCTTTGGATTAGTTGAGTCTAATGGCCTAGTGGTGGTGCAAGACAAGCAGGCGTTTATTATTGATACTCCCTGGACAGACAGCGATACCGCTAAGCTTGTTGATTGGATTACCCAGCAAGGTTTAACCGTTACAGCCAGTATATCGACTCATTCATATCAAGACCGCGCTGGGGGAATTGGCTACCTTAACAGCCAAGGCATCGCCACTTGGGTGTCAGATAAACCCCAACGCCTATTAACCGCCAATAAGCTTAACAGCGCAAGCCACACATTTAGTACTAAGCAACATACGCTTCAGCAACAACTCATTGAAGTGTATGACCTAGGCGCTGGACACACGGTCGATAACCTGGTGGTGTGGCTGCCTAAGCAACAGATTTTATTCGGCGGCTGTTTAATAAAATCACTGAGTTCACGCACTCTTGGTTATACCGGTGAAGCAGACCTAGAGCAATGGCCGCTTACAGTGGCAAAAGTACAAGCACAATTTACTCAAGCAAAAATTGTCGTACCCGGGCATGGCAAAATAGGTGATACTTCACTGCTAAGCCATACCATAGACTTGTTAACACAGTAATCTCACATCAGCACTGATTTAATAATGCACTATTTACAACCATATAAAAACCATATAAAAACAGTTAGTTAATTTACAGTTCAGTTGAACTTACACAAGGAGAGTCACCATGTTTAGTCACGTTATGCTTGGCGTTAATGATATCGAAGCGTCAAAAAAATTCTATGATGCCATTTTAGGCGCATTAGGTATTGCTGAGGGTAAAATAGATCCTAAAGGTCGCTGTATCTACATGACCCCAACAGGTATTTTATTACTCACTAAACCGATTAATGGTGAACCTGCATGTCACGGTAATGGCTCAACTATTGGTTTTGCTGCAGAAACCCCAGCATTAGCCGATGCATGGCATGCAGCTGGCGTTGCTAATGGCGGCACCGCCTGTGAAGACGCTCCTGGCGTACGTTCAGGCGCAGGGATGGACTTATACCTAGCCTACCTTCGTGACCCCGATGGCAACAAGCTGTGTGCTCTGAACCGAGTGTAAAAGACTAATATAGCCAATCATCTCTCGGTAGTCACCTAATAAGCGAAGCACTTATGCTTCGCCTATTTTCTTTAATAACAACGTCTTGCCAATATTAACCGTCATAATTATTTGCATTTACATTTACACCACAAAAAAACACTTCAACTTACCAACACGAAGTTTCGCTCTTTGAATTTTTTCTTTATATAGCGTAAATAAATGTAAACTTATCGGTATTTGATTGAACCGGACAAAGTGCAAGCTTAGTATTGTCGGCACAATGCATTTAAGTGGAATACCCAATGCAATCTACAATATTACCGTTATTACTACTCGCCAGTTTTGCAACAATCGCTGCACCATTGAATTACAACGGTACGGCACATGTTATTGAAGGCCAAGCAACAGTAACAAAAGCTAACTTATTTACCTGCCAACATGGTCAGTCGCGCTCATCACCTATCGGCGTAAAAACCGACAATGGCCAAGAGTTTATAGTGCCTGCATCAGTTCAATACCAACAACAATACTTCACTGCTGACCTATATAATGAATGCTCAGGGATAACGCCGGCATCAATAAATGAGGTTGATTTATCGTCAGTGCCGGTTATCGAAGTCGATAAAGATGGCGAGATAGTAACCGGCTATATTTTTGCCGATAATTACTTCGAACTGTTTATTAACGGTAAGCTCATCGGCGTTGATCCTATTCCTTTTACGCCTTTTAACTCTAATATCGTCCGATTTAAAGTTAAAAAGCCTTATGACATCGCTATCAAAGTCGTCGATTGGGAAGAAAGCTCAGGGTTAGGAACTGAGAATAATCGAGGTAAAAAATATCATCCCGGCGACGGCGGCTTAATTGCCAGCTTCTCTGATGGCACAGTCACTAACGCAGATTGGTCAGCGCAAACGTTTTATACCGCACCCATTTATGACTTAAGTTGTGCGACTGAAGTCGGTCAACAACGGTTAACAAAAAGTTGTAATACCGAGGGAAGAGATAGCTATGACAAGGCTTATTCGCTGCACTGGCAAATACCTCAAGACTGGCCGACTAACAATGAATATGTCAGTTGGCCTAAGTCTGTTGAATTTACCGAACAAGAAATTGGCGTAGACAACAAAAAAGCCTATATGAATTTTCAGCAGCAATTTTCAGGTGCGGGGGCAGCGTTTATTTGGTCAAGTAATGTCATCCTGGATAACCTAGTATTATTTAGATATCACGTTAAGTAGCGAAGTGATTATTCTGTTAGGATGCCAAAATTATTGGCATCCTATTTTGATTAAAAACTTCACTTCTTTTTTCTAACAAATATCTCCCTATCGCTAGAAAAACTAACTAGATGCATCACACACCACTACGGGGTAAAATAGCCGCCCGTTTATGCTGTGAGTGTATGTAATGACTGTTAGCGATCCGTGTTTTATTCCTTTTAATGATGCGATAGCGTTCAATAGCACACTTGCAGAACAAGGATTGCCTGAGTCTTTTACCTTTCCGTTTTATTACCAACCTCACCCTTTAACCATATTGGCAGCACAACAGTTGCAACAGGATCTGCTCGAGGCTAATCCTTGGCAGCATAACTTTGGCCTACACAGCCAACAAGATCGCGGCATGGTAATTGGTAAGATGTTTGGAGTGTTGGTGGTAAAAGACACTCACGGACAACTGGGTTTTTTAGCATCATTTTCAGGCAAATTAGCCGATCAAAATATCTTGCAGCCCTTTGTACCGCCAGTGTTTGACATGCTGACTCAAGACAGTTTTTTTAGTCATGAAAATAAACAGATAAACCAAATTAATCTGTCAATAAGCCTGCATGAAAGTGACCCTTTGTTAGCCAGCTTAACTCAGCAATTCGCTCAGCAACAACAGCAAGCAGAACGAGAACTTGAGCAACAACGTAACGCAATAGTTGAAGGTCGCAAACTGCGTAAGCTTCAGCGTGAGCAAGCAGATGATGCATTAGCGCAGGCCGATATCAGCAGTGATGAGCATAAAAGCTTGTCTATCGAACTCAGCCGTCAAAGTGTGCAGCAAAAGCATCAGCTAAACGCGTTAAAGCATCAATGGCAGACTCAAATTGAAGTAACCAAAGTGGCCTTAGATGCACTTGTGCAACAAATCACGCAGCTTAAACGTCAGCGAAAACAGCTTTCAAATGGATTACAAAACAAGCTTTTTGCTCAATATCAGTTTCTAAATGTCTTGGGTGAAGCGCGTGATTTAAACGATATCTTTAATGATGCACCGAATCATTTACCGCCAGCAGGTGCGGGTGAATGTGCTGCACCTAAGTTACTGCAATATGCGTTTACTCATCAATTTACCCCCATTGCCATGGCTGAGTTTTGGTGGGGATCATCACCTAAATCAGAAATCAAACAACACAAAAACTTCTATCCAGCTTGTCACGGAAAATGCCGCCCTATTTTGACCCATATGCTCAAAGGCATGCAGGTTGATGCCGATCCACTATTGATTAATCCGGGTAAAGATCAGCATATTGATATTATTTATCAAGATGATGCCATGGTAATTATTAATAAACCGGCAGAGCTATTATCGGTACCCGGTAAAAATATTACCGACAGCGTATTTAGCCGTATGCAACAACAGTTTCCTAATGCTACAGGGCCGTTGATTGTTCATCGTCTAGACATGTCAACATCAGGCTTAATGGTGATAGCACTCACCAAAGAAGCCAACAAAGCCCTACAGCAACAGTTTATTCAGCGCAGCGTGACTAAACGTTATATCGCGTTAATTGAAGGTGTACCGAGCCAAGATGAAGGCGATATTAGTTTGCCATTACGGGTAGATTTAGACGACCGCCCTAAGCAGCTAGTGTGTTATGAACATGGCAAGCATGCCGAAACGCATTGGCAAGTACATCAACGTCTTAATCAACGCACGTTAGTGCGCTTATACCCTAAAACGGGGCGTACTCATCAATTGCGAATGCATTGCGCTCATCATGATGGTCTGCACATGCCGATTGTGGGTGACGACCTATATGGCGTTGCAGCAAACCGTTTACACTTACATGCTCAATATTTGGCGTTAACTCACCCAGAATCTGGTGAAGCCTTAGTATTTGAAGTTAAAGCGGATTTTGAATAACCCTAATAAAGTAATAAAACCCTAAAATAATAAAACCGATATTAAACGAATAATATCGGTTTTGATTAATGCATTAGCGTTAATAAAACGACGGCTAATTAGAAGCTACTTGGTTTCTCTTCTAAATGCATTTGCTCAACAAGGCCTTGGCCTGTGCGTTGCTGATATGCTGACTCAGCTTGTTGCATTCTAGTTTTGCCACTAGTCACAAGTGCTTGACCTTGTTCGGTTTCACTTTGGCCTTCAGCAAGATTAGTGTTGCCGTCTTCGACAAGCTCTTTGCCATCAACATATTTTTCGTCTGCATCTTCCCAATCGTCAGCGATGTCATCTAATCTCTCTACGATTGCAGCTGCACGCTTACCATTTTGTGCACCGGTTAAAGAGCTCGCCATAGATTGGAAAGCTTGACGTTGCTTTTGAGCGTCTTGTACGGCTTGCGCCATCAGCTTTTCGCCTTCGCGAATTTCCGTATTGCCTTTAGTCATCGCTTTGCGACCATCAGCAAGCAGCTCTTCGCCTTTTTTGACGTCCTTTTGACCTTGTTCCCACTGTTGGGACAAATCTAGATTCTTTTCGCTTTCCGCTTTTACTTTTGAAGCAAAAGTGTTCTGAGTTGAAGCACATCCAGATAAGCTCGCAACACCAACGATTAACAAACTACAAAGTACTGTTTTCATTTAACGCCTCCATAATACGGGTGAGAATCGGCGCAATTAAACAGCCTAGCAACAAAAATAGCAAGCACTGTTTTTACATTAAATAGCGTTAATCAAACCCAGTGTCCTCGCGGTATAGCAGCAATCCACAGTCAATACAAATCACCTTGTAAAACGTTATATCACACTCATTACAAAATCCATTTATAACAAATGGTTAACCTATTTTTTCGCTTCAATATTCAATATCTGTTTGGTCAATTTTTTTGCCTACTGTGTTGATATTTTTATTTCTTTACTCTGCACTATCACGATAACACTCTTAACTAGTTAATTTACTTTTCAGCCTGATACTCTTGTCATGGAGGTCATGGCAAGAGTATCAAGTCGGTAAAGGGTTATTTAGATACAGTAACAAAAAAGTGTCGCATTATTTATAGCGGCATTTTCAATATGAGACTTTAATTTGCAACATCATTACAAGAGCTCAATAGCATCAACACAGCGATAATTACAATTCAAAAAGGACATCGGTTCTAATGATGTATTTAACCCCATGATAAATCGGCTCAGAACTGTGAATACAATGCAGAGGATGCATGCCGTGAGGAAAACACAACACGCTACCTGCGGGTGTTCTTATATCTACTTGTTTAACATTATCACCACGCTTAGCGGGAAAATGTGGATTGTCGGCATTGACCAAAAAGCGCGTCGCACCGCCTTCAAAATCTTCGGTCAGTAATATCAAAAATGTGAGTTGGCTGTAACGATCGCCAAAAGCATCACGCACAAGCTCGCCATCAATAACCTGGCTGCCAGGCCACGAACCGTCCGAGTGAGGCTTAAAATAATCACCTTCGTTATAGCGATAAAAACGGAAACGATTGTTTAGTCCCAGCGCGGCTTTACCTTCAAAAATGCCTAAATCGTCGGTCATTACCCCAGCGATACGATCCCAAATAAGCCGTTCGGTGGTGTTATCAACCACCCAGGTTAAGCTGTCGTTATGACGCACATTGCGCGGTAAAGACACCGCAGCGTCAGGTAAAAAACCCATGGTTTCGCTAACATTGATGAGTCGCTGACATTCTTCAGCGCTCAGTACATTTAATAATTGAAATGCCCCTGGTACATCCGTTAACGGTTTTTTACTCACGGTACTAGGCGCGGATAAAGCTAGCTCTGCACCATTGTCGTTACGGCTTGCCCATGTTGGTAACGCTGGATGCTCTGCGCCTGGCTCATAAGCTGCGACAAAGTATTGGCCATTTTCTGTTGTATTATTCATTACATTCACCTTAACGACTGATCACACGTACTTGAGCAAATTGTCTATGCCCTGCAGCCGTGCCATGAAAACCAAAACCACTTTGCTTTGCGCCAACCCAAGGGGCATTACCACCGCCTACACCCTGGTTTACGCCCACCATGCCTGCTTCAAGCTGATCGGCAACGGCATTCGCACTAGGGCCTCCAAAGACTACTGCACCTAAACCATAATGACTGTTATTGGCACGACAAATGGCTTCATCAATGTCACTGAAGCGACTAATGGCGACAACTGGCCCAAAAGTTTCTTCTGTTTCGAGTTGCATCTGTGAAGTGATGTTAGTGACTACCGTGGGTTGAATAAACGGTAATGGATAATCATCGCTGCCCAATAAAAAGCTCGCCCCTTTGGCTTTGGCATCTTTTAACTGCTCAAGCACTTTTTGATGTTGGGTTGGATTGACTATCGGGCCAATATTCACATTTGCGCCATCCCATGCACCAACACGATACCGACTGGCAAGCACCACCACTTTTTGCTCAAACTCATCAGCAATGCGCTCATCAACATAAACACGTTCAGTTGAGGTACACATTTGCCCTGCGTTTTCAAATGAACTGGCTACCGCAAAGCGCACCGCGGCATCCATATTGGCACCCGCCATCACAATCATAGGATCATTGCCACCAAGCTCCATCACTAGGCGTTTTAAACCAGACGCCGCATTGGCCATAATGTGTTTACCTGCGGCCATCGACCCAGTAAACGCAACCATGTTAATGTCTGCAGCCACCAACGCTTGGCCAAGGGCTTTGCCACCTTGAACTACTTGCAATACATGTTGTGGTAACACCTGGTTAAGGGTGCTAATAAATAACTCGGCCACCAGCGGGGTTTCTTCAGACGGTTTTAACACCACACTATTGCCTGCAATTAAGGCCGGCATTAATAAATTATTGGCCATCGCAAGTGGATAATTCCATGGCGAAATCACGGCCACGACACCCAAAGGGCGATATTGTAATTCAGTGCGATCACCTACATCTTCAGTGGCTAGAGCATCACCGATTTCACTGGCAAAATAACCTGCATTTTGTAATGTACCGCCCACTTCATAGGTGGCTCGACGATAATCTTTACCCATTTCTTGGCCAATAAGAGTCGCCAGCTCATCTTGAACCGCATGCAATTGTTGATACGCTTTTACCACATACTGCTGACGCTCTATTAAAGGCAGGCTTGCCCATGATTTTTGAGCAACCTTCGCATTGTTTATTACGGTCGGTAATTGCTCAATAGCGGTTGTTTCGACACTGCCGACCGCTGTGGCTTCAATGTGTTCACCGACATAGTGATAGCTCGCGGGATCGTAAGAAGTTAATACTGCCATGGAGAAAGATTCCTTAATGGTACTAAAGTGACACTAGTCTAATGACTGCCTATTTTGCTACAATGGAATACAAAAGCAACCAGTATACTTTTAGTAACCTACAATGATTTAAGTTTAATTTATGAAAACTAAAATTGAAACAACGGCTAACGGCCAAAAAAAAGTGATCAACCCATGCACCGAACCTTGCTCTGTTGAACGTGGAATGCGGGTACTCGGCGGAAAGTGGAAAGCGTCCATCCTATGGCACTTGCAAGATGAACCCGTGCGCTTTAACGATTTGTCGCGGATGTTAGGCGGCGCCAGTAAAAAAATGGTAGACCAGCGTCTTAAAGAACTCGAAGCACAGGGCCTGGTTACCCGCCATGTGATTAACGACAGGCCTATTGCAGTATCTTACGCGATTACCGAATTAGGCCGCACCGCATTGGATATTTTACAACGCCTAAAAGAGTGGGCGGACGAGTATGTCGTATGATGGCGATTACAGTTGTATCGTTTAAAATTAATAATCTCTAAGTCATTGATATCCTAAAACGGTTAGAGTAAATGCACAAAATAGTAAAAAATATGAGACAGGTAAACGAATAATACAATTGTATGGTCGCTACTAATATACGTAGACATACCCTACAATCCGCAGCTGATTTTATTGAAGTAGGTATTTATGATCAGATTTGTCTTAGTATTTATCATTGTCGCAAGCGTGTTTATTCCGCCGACGGTTTGCGCGAAAGACAAGATTATTTTTTATACCGAATCTTACCCGCCATTCCAATAACAAGATCAACAAGGTGTATTTGTCGGTTTTGCTATCGATATTCTTCACGCTGCACAGCCTTATGTCGATTTTGATATCGACATACAAATGATGCCCTGGAGCCGTGCTTACTATAATGCCCAGAACCAACCGAACACGTTCATTTTCTCCATTGCCAACACCAATAAACGTTTAGCCCACTTTAAATGGATAGGTGACTTTTATACTGTGCAGGACATGATTTACCGTAAAAGCAATCGTCCAGACATTCAGTTAGAAAACATAAGTGATATCAACCGTTATACTCTCGCCTTATCACGCAGTGATGCGGCGTTAGATAGACTAAAACTTGATGGTAATCACCCACATGTTTATTTAACAAGAAGCCAAACCGCAGCGTTAAAAATGCTGTACTTTGATCGCGTTGATTTAATCTATAACAATGAAGTTGGCTTTGCAGAAGACATCAAAAAAATGGGTTATACACTGAGCGACTTTACCGCGGTATTGCCTGTAGTGAACATGCCCATTGGTATTTTAACTCATAAAGACACCGACGAAACACTCGCCAACAATATGCGCCAAGCACTTCACACGCTTAAACAAAATGGCGAATTAGAAAAAATCACCGCGCGTTGGTTCTCCCCTCGTGTTATCCCCCTAGTTACTGAATAACTCAGTAACTCAGTTATCGTTGGTTTATTCGCACGCATTTGACAACCCGATTGCCTAGAGCCCCTCCACAATTAGTGTGATCATATTCAGCGTTGAATTTGGGGATATTGTTAAGTGGATATTCTTAAGTGGATATTCTTAAGTGGATATTGTTAGACAGCGGCTGACTCATTGGGAACAAACCATATCCCCCCTCTCGTCGTCCCGGCAATGCTTTTGAGCCGGGATCCAGGTGTTGCTTTGTTCTTATGCTTGCGACCATAAACAATTAGCGCCTCATATTCAGCGTTGAATTTGGGGACATTGTTAAGTGGATATTGTTAAACAGCGACTGACTCATTTGGGGATAAACCGTATCCGCCCTTCTCGTCGTCCCGGCAATGCTTTTGAGCCGGGATCCAGGTGTTGCTTTGTACTTATGCTTGCGATCATAAACACTTAGAATCGGCAGATTCAGCGTTGAATTGGGGGATATTGTTAGACAGCGGCTGACTCATTGGGAACAAACCATATCCCCCCCATCTCGTCGTCCCGGCAATGCTTTTAAGCCGGGATCCAGGTGTTGCTTTGTTCTTATGCATGCGACCATAAACACTTAGAATAGGCAGATTCAACCCGCACGGGCCAAAAGAGAACAAAGTCTGACGACTCTTGATAACACAAAACCAATTCACCTGATCAACAGAACGAGAGAGGTTTATCTTTTCTATTTTGATCTTTGAATATGAAACTCAAATTGCAGACGTAAAAAAGCCCCAACTAATGTTGAGGCTTTTTTACACCACTCTCTATTACTAGAGATTATAATGGTACCCGAGGCCGGACTACTCTTGATAGCAAAAAATGGCACGCCTGAAGTTCAACAAGAGCGCGAGGGATTTTGCTTTTGCCTTAACAATAAAATCTAAATTTCAGACGTAAAAAAGCCCCAACTAATGTTGAGGCTTTTTTACACCACTCTCTATTTCTAGAGATTATAATGGTACCCGAGGCCGGACTTGAACCGGCACGCTTATTCAGCGAGGGATTTTAAATCCCTTGTGTCTACCGATTCCACCACTCGGGCAAAGTGTGTTCTAACCGTTACTTATTGTAACCATTAAAAGCAATTTGTGGAGGCGCGACCCGGAGTCGAACCGAGATCGGCGGATTTGCAATCCGCAGCATAGCCATTCTGCCATCGCGCCATACTTACCAACTTCAAATCCATCGGATAAGATAAGAAATTGGAGCGACATATCGGGTTCGAACCGATGACCTATACCTTGGCAAGGTATCGCTCTACCAACTGAGCTAATGTCGCATTTTCAATCTTTATAAATACGCTACTAGATCTGCAAGAAAGGTATCGTCTTTCAACCTATCCAACTGAGCTAATGTCGCATTTTCAATCTTTATAAATACGCTACTAAATCTGCAAGAAAGGTATCGTCTTTCAACCTATCCAACTGAGCTAATGTCGCATTTTCAATCTTTATAAATACGCTACTAAATCTGCAAGAAAGGTATCGTCTTTCAACCTATCCAACTGAACTAATGTCGCATTTTCAATCTTTATAAATACGCTATTAAATCTGCGAGAAAGGTATCGTCTTTCAACCTGTCCAACTGAACTAATGTCGCATCTTCAACCTTGTAAATAATGATTGTTAACATCGTACCCTAAGGTTTGTTGCTGACTCATCACTTGTCTACGGGGAGGCATTCTACCGAATTAACCTCGTGTGTCAATTATTGATTTAAGCAAATTTGACTGTTTGCGCACTAAATAAACTTATTGAACTATTATTGCACTATTCGGCGGTTAAATCTTTCCAAGCTGCTGAAATATAACTCATCATAGACCAGAACGTCAGCGCGGCTGCAACATAAAACAATGCAAAAGCAAGGTCAGTGAGTAACGGTGTGGGTTTCCAAATCAATCCAACAATCGCTGCCATCTGTGCGGCCGTTTTGTATTTACCTATCCAAGACACTGCAACTACGCCACGTTTGCCTATTTCAGCCATCCATTCTCGTAATGCAGAAATAACAATCTCACGGCCAATCATAAACAGCGACGCTAAGGTCAAATACATGTTGTCATTTTGCTGAACCAGTAAAACCAGCGCAGTAGATACCATAACCTTGTCGGCAACTGGATCTAAAAAAGCACCAAAACGGGTTAATTGCCCTAATTTGCGAGCTGCGTAGCCATCTAACCAATCTGTTAGCGCTGCGAGCCAAAAAATAAATGCGGAGACAAAGGGCGCCCACGTATAAGGGAGATAAAAAATCACTATAAATACAGGCAGCAGAGCAATACGAAATAAAGTCAGTGCGATAGGTACATTAAACGGCATAAAAAGACCAATTTGTCAGAAGCAGCGCCAATCTTGCCTTAATTTTAGCCCCCTCGCAATGCATCATGGATTGTTTGTGCCATTTCTAAGCTAATTCCGGGAACTTTTATTAATTCAGCCACACTCGCACCTTTGACTTCTTGAAGACCACCAAGATGTTGCAACAATGCTTTACGTCTTTTAGGGCCAACGCCTGGGATAGATTCAAGTGTTGAAGTGTTGCGTGTTTTTTGACGTTTGTTTCGATGCCCGGTAATCGCAAAGCGGTGAGATTCATCACGTATGTGCAAAATAAGGTGAAATGCGGGTGAGTCACTTGGGATCTCAAAAGTTTGTTCACTGCCGCCAACAGTAAAGGTTTCTAAACCTGCTTTGCGCCCCTCGCCTTTAGTGACACATATTAACAGAGGAGGGTTATCAATCTTAACGCACTTTTCATCGACAATGGTTTGCGCCACTCTGAGTTGGCCAATCCCCCCATCAATAAACACTAAGTCAGGTATTTTGCCGTTATTATCGATTTTATCAAAACGGCGGCTAAGCGCCTGTTCCATTGCGGCATAGTCATCACCGCCGGTAATCCCGGTTATATTGTAACGACGATAATCTGCTTTATGCGGACCTTCGCGATTAAAGACTACGCAAGATGCTACCGTGCTCTCACCCATAGTGTGGCTAATATCAAAACATTCCATGCGTTTAATCGACTCGTTAAGCTCTAAGGCCTCTTCTAATAGCTGGAAGCGCTGCTCAACAGTATTTTTATGCGATAGTCGAGTAGCAACGGCATTACTGGCATTTGTCATCGCTAAACGTAAAAAATTGGCCCTTTCACCTCTAACTTGAGTTTTTAATTCAAACTTTTTATCCAGAGCATGTTCAATTGATGCCTCAAGCTCTTTAATTCCCTCAAAATCATGACTAAGTATCACTTCTTTAGGAATGGTACGTTGAATATCTGCGTTTAAGTAAAATTGGCCTAAGAAAGACGATAACACTTCTTCTATATCGGTTTCGGCTGGTACCGAAGGATAATAGCTGCGGCTGCCAAAGATTTTACCGTCGCGAATAAACAGTAAATGAAAACAGGCAATCCCAGAGGCATAATCCACCCCGATTACATCCATATCGCCTTTATGATTAGACACTTCTTGTTGCTCAGCAACACGCCTTAATGCCGTGATTTGGTCGCGATATTGCGCTGCTTGTTCATACTCCATATCAACCGCAGCGACTTCCATTTTAGCCACCAACTGTGAAATCACCTGTTGGTCTTTTCCACGCAAAAACAATCCAGCTAACTTAACTTGCTCGCCGTACTCTTCATCGCTCACAATGCCTACACAAGGGGCACTACAACGATCGAGTTGATATTGTAAGCAAGGCCGTGAGCGCGACTTGTAGTACAAGTCATCACATTGGCGAATAGGAAATAGCTTTTGCATTAAGTGCAAACTTTCGCGCACCGCGCCGCCATTAGGATAAGGTCCAAAATAGTGGCCTTTTTCGCGCTTAGGGCCACGATGATAGGCAAGTCTTGGGTGTTTATGGCCACTGAGTAAAATATACGGATAGGACTTATCATCGCGCAGCAGCACATTGTATTTTGGCATGTACTGTTTGATGTAATCGTTTTCGAGCAGCAACGCATCGGTTTCGCTATGCGTCACCGTCACATCGATATGATCAATATGCGACACTAATGCTTGCGTTTTTACACTGGGAATATTACTGCGAAAGTAAGAGCTGAGGCGTTTTTTGAGATCTTTAGCTTTACCAACATAAATCACTTGTTGGCGTATATCGTACATTCGATATACGCCAGGTGCGCTGGTAACCGTTTTTAAGAAAGATTTGGCATTAAAACCACTAGGCATGATTAAAGCTACTTAATGCGTTACGCGGGATATTCCCAACTAAAATGAACCTGTGTCGAGCATTTTGTAACGAATCGCTAAACGGGTCAACTCAACATCACCACCAATGCCTAATTTAGCAAATAAGCGATAACGATAACTGTTAACGGTTTTAGGACTTAAGTTAAGCTTTTCAGAAATATCATTGACCTTTTCACCATTGGTGATCATCAACATAATCTGTAGTTCACGTTCTGAAAGGCTGCTAAATGGATTTTCATCAGAGTGGTTAAACTGGCTGAGAGCCATTTGCTGGGCAATTTCTGGCGACAAATAACGCTGGCCACGAGCAACTTGAGTAATGGCTTTAAGCACCTCTGGTGAGGTAGAACCTTTGGTTAAGTAACCCGAGGCACCTGCTTGCATCACCTTAGTAGGAAACGGATCTTCCGTTTGTACCGTTAATACAATAATCCGAGCCTCAGGCTGATAACGCAAAATTTTACGAGTCGCTTCTAAGCCGCCCATACCAGGCATGTTCATGTCCATCAAAATAACATCAGCTTCATTCTGTCGAGACCACTGAACTGCTGTTTCGCCGTCGGGAGCTTCGCCAACCACTTTAATACCGCGTTCGTCTTCTAGAATACGACGTATCCCCGTTCTCACGAGTTCATGATCGTCAACCAAATATACAGATATCACGTTAACCCACCTATTTTTATGCGTTATTCTTTTAAAAGCTTTAGGGCCGTTTTATATAACAAACACTCAGATGCGGTTAATGGCAAAATAGTCCCATAAACCCACAAATAATAATTGTCTTATTAAGACGCCTGAATTTAGCATCTTTACATTAACTTACACAAGCAAAGTCATAACTGAACATGAGGAATGCATACAAAACAGGCAATTATGTTATCTCATTTGCCCGTTATCTGTGTAATGATTCAATTGGATATACTATTCGCCTTGAACTGTAACAATTATTGTTCTTGAGGACGCATTATCGCGATGCTCACACAAATATAATCCCTGCCAAGTACCTAAGTTCAAGCGTCCATGAGTAATCGGTATGGTTTGGCTGACACCAATTAAGGTTGATTTTATGTGCGCTGGCATGTCATCCGCGCCTTCAAATGTGTGCTTAAAGTAAGGCGCCCCTTCTGGTGCAAGTACATTGAAATGGCGTTCCATATCACCGCGTACTGTCGGGTCTGCATTTTCGTTAATGGTTAAAGAGGCTGAAGTGTGCTGAATAAATACATGCAATAAGCCGACCTCAATTTCACGCAGTTGGGGCATGAGCTTCAGCACCTCATCGGTAATAAGGTGAAAACCGCGTTTTTTAGGTGTTAGCGTAATGCTTCTTTGTATCCACATAGAGAAAACCTTAAATAACCACAAAACCTTAGATCACGATGACAATAAAATATCAATATTTGCTCTGCGTAAATACTCTCACGCAACCACAAACAGAGCTCCACACTATAAAAATAAATAGCATAATCAGCCTAGAGCATACACTCAAGTTAAGCCTATCGATAGAATATATCGTGTAAATAACAACAATGTAGTTTTGATTACACAGAAAACATCTGCGATAGCATAAAATACTATGATTACTGGTGAGAATGCTTAATTCAATAAATGCATATTGGCTATGTGACCAGTGCGATAAATGACTAAATGTGTTTAATAAATAATGTGGCAGATCAGATAATCACGAAAAGGGTTTGATTTCGACATGGCCCAGTGATGAGTACTGGTTAAAAAGAGGTGGACGGAGTTAAATCGAGTGCTCATGACAACGTTTAGGTCGGCCATCAAGTTACTTAAGCCGTTTTGGTACTCATTCTGACAGACCCAAACGGCTTAATAAGATAACGATTACTCGCTCATTAAACGTTTTATATCGGTAATTAAGTCAGCAACAGAGGTATTATTTAAACCATTATAAATGCCTCTAATATGTCTATTTTTATCCACCAGCACTAAATTTTCAGTGTGTAAAAAATCTTCCTTACTGACATACTCGCCTAAGTCTTCATTGGCAAAATAGGCCTTTTTGGCAAGTGAGTAAATCTGTTCACGATCGCCGGTAACTAACAGCCATTTAGCGGCATCAATATGATTTTTTTGAGCATATTGTTGCAACACTTCAACCGTATCATTACCTGGTTGAATAGAATGAGACACAATCATAATTTCGTCATCATCCATAAACTCACTTTGCACTTTAGACAACTGCGATTTCATTCGAGGACAAATACCTGGGCAGCGGGTAAAGAAAAAGCTCGCCACATAGATTTTATCTTTTACCGTATCTTGCGTGACGATTTCACCCTGCTGATCCATAAAGCTAAATGCAGGTACCTGATGAAAATCAGCCAGCTCAGGGCTGTCAGACTTAAACCAATGCGGAGTAAACTCGGCACTGCCATAATAAGGTAACTCGGCCAACACGGGTTCGCCACTGGGCTGAGCCATCAACGGCATCGCCACAAACTGAACAGCTAACATCGCCATTAACGCATTAATCAGATTTAACCACTTCTTCATCTTCTAATCCTACACACATATTTGAACGTTTAAGGCCAAACACTCGCCCGTTAATATATTCATAATTGCTAAAAAGTTTGCCGTTTCGACGCCAGGCTTGTTGCAGCCCAACCTCAATCCCATCCACATAGTTCATCTTTTTAAACAGCTCGCCAGTGGCATACCATTGCAACGACGTGCCATTAACCTTACCTTGCCGATAAACCGACTCAGAACGCATATTGCCATTGCTCCACCAGCTTTGGGTTATCCCCTCTAGCACACCCGCGACATAATGAGAGTCGAATGCTAACGTGCCGTTTTCAAACCATTGCCGCAAAAAACCGTCTCGTAGACCTTGTTCAAAATGAGCTAACTTTGCTATCTGCCCATTGGGATAAAAAGTCACGGCATCACCTGTAAAAGGTTTTTTTTGGTACATCCTTAGTCCAGTTGTATGCGAAATGCTGATGCGCTGACTTGCTATTGGCTCAGTTGTTACCGTAAAAAAATGGCCATAACTCAAACCCGCTAACAGGATTGAACCCAAAATAACCAGTAAAGGCTTAACGGATAGCACTGGCTGAACCTTGATAATTACCTGGGAATAAAATGTAATACGAGCCTAAATACAGCTCATTTTGAATGTGATAATGATATTCAGCATCTTGAGCAAATTGGGTAATCGACGTATGCCCGCCCGACTCATCTAAGTCTGTTGGGTAAGTCCCTGTGGAGTTACATTTACGACCATATAAAAAGAAACCATCGGCAATAACACCAATTAAATTCGAATCATCGTCTGAAAATGAAATGGGTTCCAAGTGATAATGATAACTTTGCGGCCCAGTGTGCGCGCCGTTAAAGTCGAGGCTGCCAGCGGCGTCATCAAGTGGAATACCAGGGCCTTCTTCATCGTTATAAATAACTGCGCCACTCACTGCAATACCAATTGCACCAAGCCCCGTTGCTGAGGTTGTGCTGGCTTTAGATGGTGTGTTATTGACGGTTAACGTATAAGTGCCCACAAAGTCATCGATATAGCCTGGAGCCATTTTGGCGTAAGAAGTCACGGTGGGTTCTACATGTAACTCATTGCTAGCTGACCAATACGGGGAGGTATGGTTGGGTAATCCGTTGGTTTCAATCACCACCTTAGTGCCGCTGAGTACCACGTTAACGTTATCTTGATCAAATTCGTAATACGCAGTATGTAAAATGCCACTGCCTACATCTTCTGTTCCTGAATCTGTGTCTGTGTCTGTGTCTGTGTCTGTCACAGTATCAGCTGTACTCTCGCTAGCGGTGTCGGTGTCTTCAGAACCACCACATCCAGGTAAATTCAATAATAAGGCGCAGGAAATCGCAATGCTTAGTAATCGTAAATGTGGGCTTTTCATGTGATATCTCATAGTGTAAACATAAGACAAAGCTTAACAATGAAATGTGCAGAAAATATGCAGAAATAATGAATAATCAGCACGTTTGTATCTATTCATGTTAACGCTGTTAATTCAGTTAATTAAGTTAATTAAGTTCGCCCCATTAACATCATACTCAGATGCGTCAGATCATATTGAGCCCAATTATTCAGCTGGCATCACTGGCATAAAAACGCTTATTTTCCTGTTCCGCACTTAAGCCATCACGATTATTTTTCAACTAATTATGATGTTTAACCACAATGAGAATTCGTTCACAAAATTAGTTACCACAAAGACTTAGTATCAAATTATGGCATTAATTTAATCAACAGAGTTGCTCACCCCAAATCATAGATATCTTCATGTTCACGGTGTATTTCCCACCCTAAGGATGCGGCAATGAAAAGTACTGATATTCGTGTTATTCCAGGCTTCATTTCAATTGCGATAATTTTGATTCTTTGGTTTATCGTCGAGCCACCGCAAGGTGTATCTGCCAATGCATGGCATTTGCTTGCGCTATTTGTTGGTACTGTTGTCGCCATTATTGGTAAAGCAATGCCGATTGGTGCAATCGCGGTATTAGCCATTACTTTAGTCGCGTTGACTGGCGTAACCAATGACAAACCTTCAGACGCAATTAAAGATGCATTAAGTGGTTTCTCTAACTCATTAATTTGGTTAATCGGTATTGCGATTATTATCTCGCGCGGATTAGCTAAAACCGGTCTTGGAAACCGAATCGGTTATTACTTTATTTCTCTATTTGGCCGAAAAACCATTGGTATTGGCTATGCATTAGCACTATCAGAACTCGTCATCGCCCCCGTCACACCCAGTAATACTGCGCGAGGCGGCGGAATTATTCACCCGATAATGAAATCAATAGCCACCAGTTTTGGCTCGTCACCAGAAGACGGTACATCCAGAAAAATTGGACATTACCTTGCCTTAGTGAATTACCACACTAACCCCATTACTTCGGCGATGTTTATTACCGCCACAGCCCCTAACCCATTAATAGTAAAATTAATTGCCGATGCGACAGGCGCAGATATTAGTATTACGTGGGGCACCTGGGCACTGGCAGCATTACTACCTGGTTTACTGTGTATTGCGCTAATGCCGTTAATTATTTATGCGGTATACCCTCCGGAAATTAAACGAACCCCAGACGCCCGCGTATATGCTAAAGATAAATTAGCCGACATGGGGCCGATGACTTTTGCTGAAAAAATCATGGTCAGTGTGTTTGGTTTATTATTGGTATTGTGGGCAGGTGTTCCCGCCATGATATTTGGCGCAGCCTTTGCTGTTGACACTACCGCAGTAGCATTTTTAGGGTTATCGATTTTATTACTCAGTGGCGTACTGAGCTGGGAGGATGTACTTAAAGAAAAAGCCGCCTGGGATACCGTTGTGTGGTTTTCTGCTTTAGTCATGATGGCGACATTTCTCAATAAATTGGGATTAGTGACTTGGTTTTCTGGCGTGGTTGAAAGCAATATCGCTCAACTTGGCGTGGACTGGATGATTTCAGTGATTATATTGGTGGTGGTTTACTTTTATGCACACTATTTCTTTGCTAGCACAACCGCACACATTACCGCCATGTTTGCCGCATTCTTTGCTGCGGGCATCGCATTAGGTGCCCCACCTCTATACCTTGGTTTACTGCTTGCGGGTGCATCGTCATTAATGATGTCATTAACCCATTATGCAACCGGCACCTCACCCATTATTTTTGGCTCGGGTTACGTATCAATGGAACATTGGTGGATAATGGGCTTTATTATGAGCGTAGTGAACTTAACCATTTGGGGTGTGGTTGGCGGGCTTTGGTGGAAAGTACTTGGCTTTTGGTAAAATAGCCTGAAATAAAATAGCGCTAGGCGAGTCGTGATCTTAACGCTGGCAAATTGCATCGGTAATTTGCCAGCGTTATTGTTTATTCTATTATCTATTCCAATTACTCTGTTTTAAATTGCTTAACGTTTGACTCTAAACTCTGCGCTAACGCTTCCAGTTGATGACTTGCAGCGGTAATTTTACTCGCCTCTTGTTGTGCCAACAATGCAGAGCTGGTGATTTGAATAAAATTTTGATTAATCTCTGCGGCAACCACAGATTGCTGCTCTGCGGCGGTGGCAATTTGGGTATTCATATCACTGATTTTAGACACCGACAGATTGATGGCCGTTAAAGACTCACCGGCACGTTTAGCTTGCCCAACACTGCTATTAGCTTGCTCCTGCCCCTCATTCATCACGGTAACAGCCTTGGCTGAGCTGGTGCTCATGCTTTCAATCACCGCTTGGATTTGTTGAGTTGACTCCTGGGTACGCTGGGCAAGGTTACGCACTTCATCTGCAACCACGGCAAAGCCACGGCCTTGTTCGCCCGCTCGCGCGGCCTCAATAGCGGCATTTAAGGCCAATAAGTTAGTTTGCTCTGCAATGCCTTGAATAACATCTAATACGGTACCGATTTCTTTGCTGTCTTTCGACAATAAATGAATAATATCGGCTGCTTCACTGACTTTAGCTGCAAGTGCATCAATGTCGTTTTGTGTTTGAGTCACCTCAAGATGACCTGCGTTAAACTCGTTGGTTGCTGTTTGCGACAGCAAAGCGGCGTCATTGGTATGGTTAGCCACTTCATTAACCGTACTCGACATTTGGTTAATGGCAGCGGCGCCATTATCTGTTGCGAGCTTTTGGTTGTTAATAAGGTGTTCGTTTTGTTGTGCTGTTTGATACAGTGCTTTAGATGCTGCAAGCAATTTGTTAGCGGTAAGCATCGAGTTTTGCGTAATTTCAGTCAAATTCACAGTTAAATCCTGCACTGCACTTAATATGCTGTGAGGAGAATCAACCGATAATTTTACAGTAAGATCGCCTCGAGCAATTTGTTGGATTACATCAGCTGCATATTCTGGCTCACCGCCAATAATATTTCTTAAGCGTTTAACTGAAGTCAACGCAACGCCACTGCCAATCAATAATGCCATGGCCGTCACGATTAACATCACCGACTGAAAACTAGTGGTTTGCTCACGCGCAGCAGACACTTCTAACTGAATTTGGGTTTCTTGATAATCAATTAGATTATTAATTCTTTTAAGCCATTCACTGTACAAAGGTGAAACGGTGGTTAATAAATGCTGCTCTGCTTCAGTTTGACGAGCACTGTTGATCATCTCAAGCAAGGTTGCGGTTGCATTTAATGTGGTTACCTCAATATTTTGAATAGCTTGAAATAGCCTGACTTCTTCGTTGCTATGTTGCAAATTTGCATACATGTTATCCAAGGTTTTTGCCGCTGTTTGATAAAATTCATTAAGGCGAATGATGTCATTTTGATGTTGTTGAGAACGCGCCGGATTATTAACTAATACTGCATCACGAATCGAAATAGCACGGTCATGCACACTGCCTCTAAAATTAATGGCTTGACGCTGCTCCACTGCTGTTTGCTCCGACAATTGCGTTAAATTGTTGTCTGCAACACTGATTTTAAACAAACCAAATAAGGTAATACCAACCATGATGACCAGTAAACTTGCAAAGCCAAAATAGAGGCGGCTTATTATTCTCATTATTAAAAACCTTATATTTGATTAGTTTATTAATTACTTTTGCACGATCAGCAAAAAATATGTCACTAAAGCGTAAATAAAAATGGTTGTGCGGGTGATTGATTACCGCAAAAAGTATGATTAATCCTTTGCTAACATCACAATAAATACGCCATCTCATGGAACGGCTCGGTAATGTAACAGATGTTCAAAAAAGACTAAAATGTTAACAGGTAAAGACCGACGTAATCGCCAAATAATTTCAACAGCGTCAAACTCCCGATACAACAGGGGTGTAAACCGACACTCTATACGTGTGTAACACTCTCTTGGCTCACGATAGTAAAGCAAAAATAATGGTTATCGTTTAAGTAAGGGTTAACGCACCCATGTCGTAAATAGAAATACCTGTTGTCAAAATGGCAACTCGTGCATCACATGCTTTCACTTTATCCTTAGTTAATTAACCTGAGTTCGGGTTAACTAATAAGTGTGGATATAATGACCCGATTTATACTCTGTAGCTTTGCGCTCGTTCTGCTCTATCCAACGGCAATCGATCTCTATTTAGTCGGCTTGCCTCAAATAGCCAAAGACTTAGGCGCGAGTGAATCACAACTGCATATTGCCTTTTCAGTGTATTTAGCTGGCATGGCGACGTCCATGGTGTTTGCAGGTAAATTAGCTGACAAAATTGGCAGAAAACCTATCGCCATTGCTGGGGCGATTATTTTTACCCTCGCCTCAGCCATGGGAAGTATAGTCGATAACAGCCAAACCTTTTTGATAGTCCGTTTTATTCAAGGCATTGGCGCTGGGTGTTGTTACGTGGTCGCCTTTGCTATTTTACGCGATACATTAGACGACGAGCTGCGGGCAAAGGTGTTATCCATGGTTAATGGCATTACCTGTATTATGCCGGTCATTGCCCCCGTGATAGGCCACTTGATTATGCTTCGCTATCCCTGGTCAAGCTTGTTTATCACCATGGCGGGGATGGGAGTATTGGTGTGTTTGTTATCTGTGTTTGTGTTACAAGAAACTCACAATAAAACGCTAATGCCATCGGCTGAACACTCACACAGTTCGGAGCCGACAACAGATGCACAAATAGCCGCGACAGAATCCTTTTATGAACGATTTTTCTTAAGCAGATTACTCATCAGTGCCATTGCCGTGACCGCAATTCTGACTTTTGTAAATACATCTCCGATGTTAATCATGAATACCATGGGCTTTAGCCGCGGCGAATACTCAACCACCATGGCCTTAACTGCACTGGTGAGTATGTTAACCTCGTTTGCAATGCCATTTGCGTTGTCTTTTTTCCACCAGCGCAGCTTAATGATTGTCTCTCAAGGACTATTTGTCACTGCTGCAATAATACTTGGGGTAACGCAATTAGCGCCGAGCTATCAATTGCTAAGCTTGTTCGGTTTTAGTCTTATTTGTGCCAGTTTTTCTATTGGCTTTGGTGTGGTGATGAGCCAAGCATTAAGCCCTTACCGCTTTAGGGCCGGCGTGGCCAGTTCAATACTGGGGGTGGTTCAGGTTTGCAGTTCAGCATTATTTATTTGGTTGCTGGGTTTGTTAGGAGTAAGTGCATTGAATATGCTGATATTAATCTTGCTTATTGGTGGTGTTATTAGCATGGTTTTAATACTATTAATCCCTTCACCACTGCAGAGTGACACCCATGAAGAAATCGTTAGCACGCCTTGATCTCAACCTGCTTATTACTTTGCAGTTACTGTTGCAAGAATTGAGCGTGTCTAAAGCAGCCAAAAAGCTCAATGTGACGCCCTCAACGGTGAGCAAATCACTGAGCAAATTAAGAGAGTGGTTTGACGACCCGCTGTTTGTTAAAACGCCCCATGGATTTAGCCCAACCTCGCTGGCCATTAGCATGGAGCAAGAGTTAGCCGATTGGCTGCAGTTAAGCAGTCAACTATTAGCAAAACGTGGTGATGAAATCCCCAATGGTATTCGCTTTAACCTTGCGATGGAATCACCGCTCTTACTGACCATGTTTAATCAGCTAAGCCAACAGATTTACCACAAATACCCTGATGCTAAAGTCAAAGTGCATAACTGGGATTACGACTCCATTGAAGCCATTATTCGGGGCGAAGTTGATATTGGCTTTACTGGACGCGAAAGTCACCCCAGATCAAAAGAGTCAATTGAACTGCTGCCCTACTTTATTAATTATGAAGTGTTATTTACCGATCTTCCGGTGGTTTATCTGCATAAAGATCACCCTGCATTACAAGAAGAGTGGAATATTTCGACCTTTGTAAAGTACCCGCAAATCAATATCACCTGGGAAAAATGTGACACCTGGGCATTAGATGAAGTGTTAATTGAAATGGGCCTAAAACGCAATATTGAACTCACCATGGCCACCTTTGAGCAATCGTTATTTATGACCGCTCAACCCGGCCACGAAATGATCACAACAGCGCCGCAATATTGCCAACATTACTGCCAAAAAGTGCACCCCGACTTAGTGTGTTTACCCATCCCTGTCGACAGCGCATTACAAGCAAAACTGATGATACCCTTCACCCTCATTTGGCATAAACGCAATAATCAAAATCCAAAAATAAAATGGTTAAGAAATGCGATAAAAGCCCTATATAGCAATCTCAATAATCGCCAATAAACACAAGCCATATAGGGTCAGTAATGTATTAAGTAAATATTGAGATACCACTGTGGGCTAGGGGTATGAGTGCGAGAAGCTAATCGTGATACCCATAAAAAAATGTATCAATTAAGTATACCCAATCAAAAAAACCAAATAACACCGTTAACCAATACCATTACACCTCAAACAACCTCAATAACGGCCAATCAAAGTCATTAACACTGCGATTATGCATTGATTTGTTATTTCAAATTATATCGATTGCCAAACAGGATCTACCCTCACAAAAAAGCCTTAGCTATCACATACCAACAAGCGTGATAGTAAGGCGTATTTTTAAGCTAACGCGAGTGTATATTGGCCATAATGTTTTAGCCTTAGCATCTTTACCTGCAATTAAAGCAAGGTAGGTAAAGCGTTCTTTGTGAACGATATTGAGTCGCAATAATAAATAACTCTACTATTTTATCTCGATATCTAGGGCGTATTTATCTTTGTTTATAAACACGCCCTAATACTCTAGAGTAACTAGTGGAGTGACCCATTAGGTTTCCACTAGGTAAGTGTTCACAACTAAGGCTTCACAACTAAGGCTTCACAACTAAGGCTTCACAATGATGCCTTTTTCTGGAGCTAAAACCCCGTTACAAACATCAGCGTAAACCCCTATCATTTGTTCAATGCCATCTATCGTGGTGAACGCTAACCAACTGGCACTACGCTGCATACTTTTTGCCATAAAAATCATGGATTGGCGCTCAAACTCTTTTGCGCCCCATTGAGTAATGCGCTTTTGAATATGCCCTGGCGCAAAAAAAATTTCGCTGTCGGTATGGGTAAATGGCGAGGTGAACGAAGCCGCATCCCAATGCGTTAGCCCAACTTGCAAGCAATAAGTTAAATTTTTGCCCATATGCTGCTCTATTGCTTTTAATTGTTCAGCATTTCCCGCCATATCAACAATAACGGTTTTTAGTGTGGGGTTAAGCTCGGAGATATCGCCATAATTAAGCACTTGTTTGTATACACCAAGCTTGTTAACAAATTCGCTATTACGTGCGCTTGTCATGCCAATTAAGTTGGGCGCAGGCTCACTGTCATCAATACCATAAGCAAGGCCGATACTGGTTTTGCTCGACGCACTAATAATAATGACCTGCTCAGCGTCAAACCAGTGCTGACTTTGTAAGTAATCCCATAAACAAAATGAAGTAATATAAAGTGGAAACAATAACATGCGTTGCTTGTCATGATTTTCGTTATAACCAGGCTCAGCTAATACCCTGCGATAGACATTATAACCGGGCGGCAGTGCAGCACGATGAGCACTGCCATCAAAAAAGCGCTGTGATGACACTTGGGTTGCCGTCATTTTAACCAGTGATGTCGGCGGAAAATAACCAAATAGTTTTTCCCCCACTGCAATATCATTACTGCGTGATGACATCACCGTCGCAAACCCCCACACCGGAATAATCCCCCAAGTATTATCAGCATTATCTGATGCGGGGAAAAACTGCCAATAGCCAAGTTTTTCACCTAATACTGCATAGGTAATATTATTTGCGGTGAGTGCAAAACTGTCGACTCGCACAATAACTTCATTGTCAGATAAGGCTGTTTCAGTCGTTAGGTCATTATTTTCTACTAACCTTGTTTTTGTAAAATCGTGTTTATTCACTTGAAACTCATGCATGAGCGGCCTCCTTTTTAGGCATATTTAAGGTGGCAATTAGCCGCATTAAGTTCTCCATCGCCTTAGGCGCATTCGAGCGTAAACGCAGTAATATTGCTTGTTTTTCAATATCCTCTTTTGGGGCATCAACCACTAATTGGCTAAAGCCATCCAGTCGGCTGCAATACAACCATTTTTGTAACGCCTTGTCTTGCGACCAAATATACTGGTTTCGCATAAATGCGGCATTTACCGTTAACCAATCGGTTGCTTTGTTCGGTAATGGTACGATTTGGCTTAAAGCATTTTTTTGCTGATCGTTCTGATATGTCGCTTCAATATGGGCAATGAGTGATGCACTAAAAACGGGTTGAATAATACGTATGGTCTGCAGGGTTATTTTGTCATCGCTAAACACGGGTAACGGTGCAAGCTCACCTAAGGCACTGGCCGAGCAATCAATAAATAAGGTGTTTTCTGGCGTGTGATAACTGCCCTGCTCAAGTGTTATCACGGTGTTGTCTAAGTGGGTAACGCGCCCTTTACGCAGCACCTGCTTAATGCGTCGTAATTGGCTAAGCTCTTGCTGAGAAATCGTCGCGCCGTGGTACATTTCAGGCTTAACGGATTTATCTAGACGCACTAACACGCCTTTATCTTCAAGTTTATTAAACAGGTCATCAACAGATTCTGCATTGGCCAATGCTTCCATTTGATCAGCTTGTGCGCCAATAGTGTCACTGAAAAATTCAGCCGTAGGCTGAGTGTTTCGACGATCCATCAGCCAGGCATCACGCGGCATTATCCAACAAATATCATCCGGATTAACCTGATTTTCAAGCAACCATAAACAGGCATCTATTCCCGTTTTTCCGCCGCCTATCACCACGTATTGTTCAGGCGGGTTGGTTATTGTTGGTAATTGATTTAACGCAATAAAGTTAACGCCATCTGCAATTGAGAAATTAGGCGTATGTGTTGAAGGTACCGAGGTTTTTAAATAAGTCGCATCAACTAACCGTTTGTTAACTTTAACATTAAAGATTTGGCCACTGGTCATAGAAACAAAACTGTTATCGCCAGTATATTTGCACATGGGATAATACTTTACCCGACCAGAGCCAAGAAAGTGCAGCCTCATAACCTCATCAAAGTAGGCGCTAACTTCGGCGCCAGTGGCAAGTTCATTCAAACCTGCATTAAAACCTATTTTATCTATTCGTCCTTTGCTGAGTTCTTTAGAGCCAACGCCATAAAATTTAGACGGTTGATGCAAGGTGACAAACGGATAAGCGTTATTCCAATGTCCTCCCGGCTTTGCGTGTAAATCAACCATAATAATATTGGCATCTGTTTCAGCAAGCAGAGTGTCGACAAACGCCATCCCCATTGCCCCACTGCCAATCACTAAGTAATCAGTTTCTAATACTTGAACGTCCATTTTGTCCCCGCCAATTGTTAAGCCATACCATTTTATGTATTTAGTTTTATTTTTTCGCTTCACGTAACGCTCAATATAACAGCGTTATAAATAAAATATAACAGTGTTATATTTTGTCAAGAAATAATATTAATCTCGCTAAATTAACGTTATGATGACTCAACATTGTGTGGTTGATTTGTGCATGAAAAATACTAAAGAAAAAATATTACTCGCGGCATCAAAACTGTTTTTAAAAGGCGGAATTTCGGCGTTAAGCGTCAGAGCAATTGCCCGAGAGTCGAACTTGTCAACGATTGGGATTTATAGTCATTTCAACGGTAAGCAAGGTATTTTAGATGCCCTTTACATCGAGGGGTTTACTCGCTTTCAACATGCGGTTGATGTACCTATCAACAGTGAAAACCCGAAAGAAAGCATTATGCTAGCTACCCAAGGCTATATCAAAACAGCGGTAAAATATCGCGGGCACTACCTACTTATTTTTGGCGAAAGCGTCGCTGATTACTGCCCTTCTGATGAAGCCAAGCAGTCTAGCGTACAAGCATTTTTGCAAACCACTAAGATCATCGAAACGATATTACCCAAAGCCGCAAGCTTTGAGCAAAAACGCAATACGACCCTACAGGTATGGTCAATTGTGCATGGATATATGGGGCTAATGCACCACGCTATCGCTGAAGAAATCGATAACGCTCATTGGGAAGGACTAATACTCGATACCGTGAGCTTGCACATTGACGCCCTACTAAAGCTCAATCAGTCCGCTCAAGTCCTCACTAATAGCAACCCAAATGCAATAAATTGAAGCGATTACACTTGTTTGTAATGAAATAAGCACCCGTGGGTCCAAAATCCTATCTTTCGCCCAATAAAAAGGCTCATCATTTCTGATGAGCCTTTTTATTGAAAAAACGATGCCACCCATTTCTTGAACAAATAACATAACTCGTTTTCATGGCTTTGGCGAGGGTTACGATCGATGTGATCAACTCATCAATTTTTATCGATATGACTAAAATATTATCGTTAAATGAGTGATTTATGGTCATCTAAGAAATTCAGCACAGCAGAATATCTTGATATCAATCAAGTACAAGGAAGATGGTGGTTTTTCAAGCCCTTTAATTAAGACACACAAAATTAATCTGCGATGCCTAATGATACTTTTTCGTATTGGTCTTAATTCTTGAGGAGGGATAGTTTGCTTGTAATAAGTATGCGTCCGGCGAACTACGCCTTGTCTAGCCTAACCTGCCAGGGTAAGAGATTGTTGAGGTCACAATCAGGGTAGGATAATTGCTCTAAGCAGTGTTCGATGTAATCGAACGGGATAAGTCCAT